>JAKFCC010000256.1:0-2186 GCA_036676795.1 Gemmatimonadota bacterium | reverse complement strand
TCAGCGTGACTGGACTTATGAGCGAGTCTTGGACACCTTCCCACGCTTGAAGGAGCGGCTGGGCCACGGCGGCCAACAGCTCTCGGGAGGCGAGCAGCAGATGCTCACGATCGGCCGCGCGCTCATGACCAATCCGGACGTGCTGATCCTCGACGAAGCAACCGAGGGCCTCGCGCCGCTGATCGCGCGCGAGATCTGGCGCATCTGCGGCGTGATCCGCGCGTCCGGCATCTCCAGCGTGATCGTGGACAAGAACTGGAAGCACGTCACGCAGATCACCGATCGCAATGTGATTCTGGTGAAGGGCGAAGTCGCTTTCGCCGGCACATCTGCCCAACTGCGAGCGCAGCCGCAACTTCTGGATCAATACCTCGGGGTTTGACGATTCGGCTTCCGAGGTGTCGGTCCGGGGGAACGAACATCCGCTGGGTGTTACCAAGCAGCATGGCGCTAACACGGCGCCTTACTCTTGACACCGCATGGAGCCCGCATGATTCTCTCCCCTTCTACTGCCCACCGCTTTAGCGCCCACGTGGCTTCCCAAGCCGCAGCGCCTCGCCCCGTCGTGCCTACAGGCTATGAGGCTCTGCAAGCACAGCCCGAATACGCGCCTTATTTCAACACCACCCACATACGCGAAAGTGACGAAGCCTCGCTCAGAGAGTATTTCTTCAGATATCCAAATGTCGACCAGGACATGTGTATGGTCGTCACCATCAAGAAGAACGGCGAACCAAGTACCTTTGCCTTGACAACAGACGGCGTGGGTCCCTGCCTTGTGATTTGCGCCCGCGGCAAAAATCCGGCGGGCGAGACAGTGCTGTATATGGCGCACGAATCGACACACATCGGAGACATCGGCATTGCAAAAGCACTGAAAGTCCTGTGTCTGCAAAATCGGTGCGATCCCGCCGATGTCAGCATATATATATTGGGAGGCGAGGCGCCCGAAGTAGATGCACAGGGCCACGCGATCGTGCAAGCGGATGAGGGTGATGAGGGTGATGAAGGTGATGAAGGCGATGAGGGCGATGCGCCTACCGACCCATTGCATTACCGTGAAACGTTGGAGGCACTGGCTTACTATCCTCAGGTCAAAGCCGTGAGATTTCCCATAATGCCGTTTTCCCAAGACCCGGCTCGGCTGGGGACGGCGGTGGTCTTTACCGAGACCGACGTGCTCTATTGCAGGAGCAACTCGATGCCGCTCGATGGGCGTCAGAATTTCGACAACGGAGATGTCGTGCGCGTTGACGAAACCGAGTACGCTGCAATCGAGGCTTTAAATCATGACGCGGTTCAACAAGCTCAGCTGGTGAAGCTCCTTCAGTCATGTCACGTCGGTGCGGCGGAGCCACAACCTACCGCACCGGCCGCCTTGTCCAAAGACAGTGATGCCATGGAAACGTGATGCCTGCAGGACAACGCGTTAGGCGCCTCCTCAACGGTATTTCGCCGCCGTGATGAACTGCGAGAACGACTCGCACCAGATCACCACCCCTGAATAGCGAGACAGGTCTGTTCCGGGCGGGATCGGCACGATGAAATTTTCGAAGGTCTTCACATCGGCGACGTCGAGCGATTGCGCCTTGACGCGCAGGAAACCTTCCGCTGTTTCCACGAACTCGGGCACCAGGTACAGCTTGTAGGCGGGGCCAGGCGCGATGCGGCCCGCAAGCGAAATGGTGGAAGGGCCGATGGCCAGCTCACCTTCGCCCCAGTGCAATGCATCGCTGCCCTCGAGCTGCCGCTTGAACTCGCCCCGGAAGCTGGCGCCTGCCGATGCCGCCCGCACTTCCTGCGCGCTCGGCGCGGGCGGCGCCGCGAGGATCGGCAAAAGGTAGATGCCCAGGGCAAAACCGGCAGCCAGCGCAGCCAGGTGGGTCAAGGCGAGGATCAGGAATCGTTTCATGAGCGTTGGTCTCCCCGCGCCGCCATTTCTTTCATCGCATCACTCCGGGCAGCTCAATCCCTCACCTGTCACGTGCTCGCCGAGGAAATCGAGGAATCGGCGGACCGCGGGCAGCAGGCCACGGCGGGAAGGGAACACCGCGTGGACCACGCCCGGCCGCGGGGCCCACCCCGGCAACACCTGCTCCAGCTCACCCAGCCTCAGCTCACGGCGGCACATGTAGTCCGGCAGGATGCACATGCCCACACCCTTCAGGACGGCGTACTTGAGCGTC
>JAKFCC010000255.1:0-4138 GCA_036676795.1 Gemmatimonadota bacterium | reverse complement strand
CATGTGAACCGACCCCTCGATCCGCCTCTGTCGCCCGTCGCTCCGGGCGACCGGCTCGAACTAAATATCGAAAAAACTCGAGCATCTTCGACGCTACCGCGTTGGACCAAATGTCCGCAATGGGTCGAGAGCGGACCGTCGCAGTGACCGCTATGCGGCGTCGCGAGTGGACGGCGTCCCGGTCGACCGGAGCGCTGCCTCGACCTCCGCCCGTAAGCTCCCTTGAGGTCTGCTGAGGCACCTAAGGTAATCCTGCGTATCTCTGCGGCCCAAGGATGGTCCCCAATCGACGGGTGCATCAGGGCGGTCTGCATCCTCGGCCTCACTCCTGTTCCGCAAGCCTCTTGAAGGGGTGCTGGAGACTCAACTCGTTTCGGCGCCCTACGGCGCCCGGAGGGCCGACTTGCGTCCCTGCGGTGCCTCTGAGTCCATTCTGGGCCCCAGCAGGATCACGCGTGCCCCTCCTCGCTTACGGCGACGACGATCCCCATCATTTTACGGGATAAGTTCTCTTTTCGTTCTTGCTGATGGGAGATCGGCGGGCGTAGGAGTTCGGCTCGGTCGGATGGCGAACGACGGAGACGACCGATGACATTGGCAGAGCCAAACCACTCACCGTTCTGGTGGCGGCCTTCCGAGCTTCCCGAGGGATGCAACGTTGCGGCGGGCTGCCTGAAAGCCACCTGCCCCGGATACCGCTACCTGCCCCGCGCCTATCTCATCGAACGAGCGGGCGACGTGCCCCTCAGAGGGATCGAAAAGCGTCTGCACTGCGTCGAGAGACCGTTAGCCAACAAGCGGGGCCCGGCCTGTGGAGGGGCGATGGCGTTAGAGTGGGTTCACCGCCCAGAGAACAACCGGTCCAGTCTGGTTCTTTGATGGGTCGTAAGAACTACCACGCGTTCAGCGACGATGACTGGCGGTCTTCGTCTTCGAGCTTGCGTCAAATCCTCACCAACGGCTGGCCCGTCTACGCCGACTGCGACGTGTGCGATCTGCGCCTCAAGGCGGACTTGGCCCGCATGGCCCAGTTGGTAGGTCCTAGCTCCAACCTGTGGGGCGCGAAGCCCCGCTGTCGGCGTGTGGGCTGTCCCGGTCGAGTTACGTTCTATCTGGACCCGCCCGGTGCTCCCATGGTCATCGCAATGACGGCGAAGCGATGAAATCCCGGTGGTCGTCAAGCTTCCTAGGACGGACGGGGTCGCACCACCCCAGCCGAGGCCCAGGACGCGGACTCCACAATCCGAAGGGCGTGTGTAGGGTTTAGGCATGACGGACGACCGCGAAATCCGAGAGACTCCAACCGACCGAGCGGCGGTGCTCCTGATTGCCGAACGGCTGCTGAAGCAGCGCCAGCCCGACGGTTATGCACCCATCGCCAGCCTCGATGTCCTATGGCGACGCAAACTAGCGCCCATGGCTCACGCTCTGACCCACGCCCAACTGGACGAACATCTGGCATGGTTTGAAACGCCCCCCGCCCCAGCGGACGCCGACGCCTTCGCGCGTGCTCACGGTCTGCTGACCCTCGTGTCCCACTTCAAAGCTGAGGGTGACTTCCGCCGGATGCAGGAGCGGGCGTTTGACGCCGACGTGGGCGACATCTGATGTGCAATCTCTACAGCCATCGCAAGGGACCGGCGGCGATTATCGACCTGTTCCGGGCAATGACGAATGAGGCCGGAAACCTAGAGCCCGCCGACTACTACCCCGACTATCCGGCCCCCATCGTACGCCACGACGGCGCGGGCGGGCTGGTGTTAGCCAAGGCACGATGGGGACTCACGTCGTCGCGTAAGGTCATCTTGGACAACGCCTCCAAGCGCGCCGACAAGCTGCGAGCCAAGGGGCGGGAGATCGACGCCGACGCCTTCGCAGAAATCCTCCGTATGGAGCCGGACGGCGGGACGACGAACGTGCGGAACACCGCAAGCAGCCACTGGAAGCCGCACCTCAGCCCGACGAGCCGATGCCTTGTCCCGTTCACGTCGTTCAGCGAGCCCGGTCGAGATCAAGAGGGACGATACACGCCAATCTGGTTTGACCTGCCCGGCCAGCCCGTTGCGTTCTTCGCTGGCCTCTATCACCCCTGTTGGTCCGGCGTTCGCAAGATCAAATCCGGCTGGGAGACCTGCGACCTGTTCGGCTTCCTGACGACCGAGCCCAACGCAGAGGTCGGCGCGGTTCATCCCAAAGCGATGCCGGTGGTGCTGACGACAGAGGAGGAGCGGGCGGTGTGGCTGCGCGGCCCTTGGGACGAAGCGCGCGCCTTACAGCGTCCGCTGCCTGACGGCTCGCTTCGGATCGTTGAGCAGGCAAAGCCCGAGCTCGTCCTGTAGTGGGGCCAATAGGGACTGACGACGTGCTGGGTGGCGTGGACGACGGTTGCCGCCCCGGTCACCACAGGTCGCCCGAGGTCACCCAAAGGGACCTAAGGTAATCCTGCGTATTTCTGCGGCCCAAGGGTGCGTCAAAATCTGTGGTTGTGGCTTAAACGGCCTATGCAGCGTGGCGGATTGGGGTGGATGGACTGTCCACCGGTGCCCCTTTCGGCAACCGCACGGCTTTAACGACATCGAGGCTCTGAGCGATGGTCGCCCCGCCCGAATAAGTGGCGAAGGTAAAGCCCACTTGTTTATGGCCCACGACACGGGCGACCTGTCCTTGATCTTGTCCGGCCTGCTCTGCCTTGGTGACGAACCAGCGGCGGAACGAGTGGAAGTCGGCGTCGGCCTGCCTCCGACCAGACCTCCGCTCGTCGAGGCCGAGGTCTCTCCGATAGGCGGTAAACTTCGCGCCCATCTTGCGTCCTCGGGCACCGCCATGACTCGGGGGCGACGTAAGCTCCTCAATCAGAAAGTCTTGATCGCCCTTCCCGCGTACTCGACGCTCCACGAGTTTCATCAGGTCGGGGTGGACGGGGACCGCCCGGACGCCGCTGGCGGTTTTGCTTTCTTCAACCTGAAACACGCCTGCCTTCGCACCCTTCACCCGAAGACCGCCAATCTCCGTGAGGCGCATTCCGGTGAGAGCCGCTAGGCGCATGAGGTCGTGCAGTGTTGCCGATGCTGGCCCCGCGAGCAGCGTAACCACCTCAGCGTCGGTGAATGGCCTTTTCTCGGCGTTCCGCTCCCGGTCCACCACGCGACGGGTCTGGTTGGTCCACGGGTTCGACCCCGCAACGTGCCGCTTCACCAGCCAGTCCCAATACGCGGACAGGGCGGACGTTAGGCTGTTGAGGGTGCTGGTTGCGATCCTCGTCTCGGCAAGGTGATCGGCGAAGGCGACGGCGGCCTTGCCACTAACGAGATGGATGTTGTCGCCTCCGGTTCGACCGGCCAGCCAGAGTGCAAGAGCTCCGACGGAACGTCGGGTCCGCGAAGCGTAGCTCGCCTTGAGGCCTTGGAGGGTTATGTACCGATCCAAATCTGCGCCCACTGGGACGACGCCGCCGAGAACGACGCCCACGAGCCGCATTGCAGCGGCTCTCTTCTCGGGTTGATAGGTCTCATGCTTATCGTGAGTTGAAGGGTCCCCAAGTGCGCTTGCCACGTCGTGATCCCACGAGTCCTCCAGCTTCTCCGGGATGGTGAAAATGCCGGGCTCGGTCGGGTGCGGAATGCGGCGATCAGACCACCAACGCTCCACCTCCCGTTGGGCCTCTGAGGGGCTTCCTTTAAGGTCTGTTCGAGTGCCGTCGGCATTCCGGCGGCGAGCCTCGATCTCCAGCCTGAGTTTGGCTGTCAACACGACAGCCCGCCGAAGTGCCTCAGCGTAATCCGTCGTGTCCAAAGTCCGCGCGATCTGTAGAGGCCCGCCCGCGCCTTTGGGTACAGTCAGTTTGATTTGCCATTTCTTGGAGCCCCTCCGGCGATAGGGAGTGGGGACGCCTGCGGGGCGTCCGGCTGGGGGCTTTGCCATGTGTGGGGTGACAGTTTCTTCGCTGGAGGGGTGACACCCGTAGGGCTCAAACCCTTATTCCCCAAGGCCTACCTGTGTTCCGCCGCCGGATTGTTTCGAGTCACCTAAGCGGCACCATTTTTCCAAGCTCCGAAAAATGCAGATGATCTGGACGCCTCCTCCGGAACGTCATAGCTAGATCGCTGTATTTGGAGCGGTCATGAACCAGCGGCTCAGC
>JAKFCC010000254.1:0-3349 GCA_036676795.1 Gemmatimonadota bacterium | reverse complement strand
CCAACGTTGATCACGGCAACTCCGCCCGAGATCTTCGCCAGTCTTTCCTGCAGCTTCTCACGATCGTAATCCGAGGTGGTCTTGTCGATCGCTGCCTTGATCTCCTTGACACGGCCCTGAATCTTGTCGTCGTCGCCTGCACCATCGATGATGGTGGTGTTGTCCTTGTCGACAACTACGCGCTTCGCACGGCCAAGATCGGTAACAACTGCGTTCTCGAGCTTGAAGCCGACTTCCTCGGAGATGACCTGTCCGTTGGTCAGGATGGCCAGATCCTGCAGCATCGCCTTGCGGCGATCGCCAAATCCGGGCGCCTTGACTGCCGCAACGCGCAGCGTGCCACGGAGCTTGTTCACGACGAGGGTCGCGAGTGCTTCACCTTCGATGTCCTCTGCAATGATGAGCAGGGGCTTGCCGAGCTGTGCAACCTTCTCGAGGATCGGGAGCAGATCCTTCATCGAGGAGATCTTCTTGTCGTGAATCAGGATCATCGCGTCTTCGAGAGCCGCTTCCATCTTCTCCGGATCGGTGACGAAGTAGGGCGAGAGGTATCCGCGGTCGAACTGCATTCCTTCTACAGTCTCCAGCGTGGTCTCGAGTCCCTTGGCTTCCTCAACCGTGATGACGCCGTCCTTGCCGACCTTCTCCATGGCTTCAGCGATCAGGTCACCAATCTCCTGGTCGTTGTTGGCCGAGATGGCTCCAACCTGCGCGATCTCCTTCTTGCCCTTGGTGTCAACGCTCATCTTCTTGAGCTCTTCGACGACCGTGTGCACTGCCTTGTCGATGCCGCGCTTCAGCGCCATCGGGTTCACGCCTGCGGTGACGTTCTTGAGGCCTTCACGGAAAATCGCCTGGGCCAGAACGGTCGCGGTCGTGGTGCCGTCGCCGGCAAGATCGGACGTCTTGGTCGCGACTTCCTTCACCATCTGCGCGCCCATGTTCTCGAGCGGATCGGAAAGCTCGATCTCCTTCGCTACTGTCACGCCGTCCTTGGTGACGGTCGGTGCGCCGAATTTCTTGTCGATTACGACGTTTCTGCCCTTAGGACCGAGCGTGACCTTGACGGCCTCGGCCAGCTGATCGACACCGCGCTTGAGAGCCGCGCGCGCATCGACGTTGAAATGAAGTTCTTTGGCTGCCATTTGAATTCTTCTCTTGTGTGACGGTTAGCCGATAACCGCGAGAACATCCGACTCGCGGAGGATCAGGTACTGCTCGTTATCGATGGTGACTTCGCTGCCGCTGTACTTGCCGTAAAGGACCTTGTCGCCGACCTTCAACTCCATCGGGACCCGCTTGTCCTTCTCATAACGGCCGGGACCAACGGCGATGATCTCGCCCTGCTGGGGCTTTTCCTTCGCAGTGTCCGGGATGTACAGCCCGCCGCGCATCTGCTCGGTCTCTTCGAGCGACTTCACGACGACGCGATCAGCCAGCGGAGCGACCTTCGTGGAACTGAGCTTCGTTGTTGCCATAAAACAAACCCCTCTTCTTGGGTTCAGGGTTGAAAATGATGTGTCTGGGAGACGCGCTAGCACTCACCGATGGAGAGTGCTAGCAAGGGGCAATCTATCAAGATATGAGTTGGAATCAAGCGATTGGCGGCGTGGAACTGCCACTTAAGAACTACAAGCTTGGAGCAGCGCGCCGGCAGCCTGCGGCCTGGGGCGGGGCGAGGTTAGGAGGAGATCAAACCGAAGGCGATTCGGAGGCCCTGCAAGGTTAGAAATGGCTCGAGGTGGTCGAATGCATCGCAATGCGGGGCAATGACTTCGGCTAGGCCACCTGTGCCTACAACGTAGGGCGTATCTGACGTTGGCCATGCCTTCTTGATGCGGCTCACAATTCCGCTGATCGAGTCGGCGGCGCCGAAGAGGACACCACCTCTGATGCAGTCATCGGTGCGGGTGCCGATCACTTTCTTGGGGGGCAGCAGTTCGGTCGCGGGGAGCTGGGAGGTCCGGCGAAAAAGTGACTCGGCGGAGCTGATGACGCCCGGCTGGATGATGCCGCCCAGGAAGTCGCCGGAGGCGGTTATGCAGTCGTAGGTGGTGGCCGTGCCGAGGTCCACAACGATGGTGTCGCGCTTGTAGATCTGGCTGGCGGCCAGGGTGTTCAGGATCCGGTCGGCGCCCACTGTCATGGGCTCGTCCACCTTGAGCTTGATCGGGAGCCTGGACTTGCCGTTGATGACGACGGGCTTGCCGCCAAACATGTCCCGGCAGGCGTCGTACAGAACGGGAGTCACGGGAGGGACAACCGATCCGATAGCCGTGCCCTTGATTCCCTTCTCGTCGATATTCGCTGCCTGCATGAGGCCGTGCAGCATGAGCCGGATCTCATCCGACGTACGCGCCGCAGTCGTCGTCAGGCGCCAATGCTCGCTGAGCTTGTCGCCCTCAAAGAGACCAACGGTCGTTTCAGTGTTGCCTACATCGAAGACGAGAATCATGCGGTGAAGTTAACGCAGTGCACTTTGCCGGGTAACGGAAAACGGAAAACGGAGAACGGAAAACGCGCCCTTCTCTACTCGTTGTCCGCCGTCCGCTCCCAGTTCTCCATCATTATCAGTGAGCCGGACCGCACTCTCACAACCGAATCCGCCAGCGCCACCACAAGCTCCCCACGCTCCGTGATTCCCCGCACCTCGCCATTTGCCGGCTCGATGCACATGTGACCGAGCGCCATATCCCTGGTCTTGAATTCAGCCAGCTCCGCGGGAGTGAGCGATCCGGTTTCACGCAGGGCCCGGCGCACGAGTGCCACTACCTCCTCGAGAACCTCGAGCCGCGATGTGCCAGGCTCCAGTCCAATCGCCGTGGGTACACCTTCGGGCGCCAGGACATTGATCCCAATCCCGATCGCAACCCACTCCGGCTTGCCCTCGCGCCAGCGCGCTTCCACCAGGATCCCGGCCAGCTTCTTTCCATTTGTGAAGAGATCATTCGGCCACTTGAGGCGAATCGGTTCTTCGGCGAAACGGTCGAGCGCCTTCGCGGCAGCAAGCCCGACTCGAATGGACAGGACCTCGATTGCACGCTCGTCGCGCGGACGCTCGATGAGGGTCATCCAGATTCCCTGCCCCGGACGCGATTCCCATACTTTCCCACCGCGGCCGCGTCCTGAAGTCTGCTGGTCGGCCAGGACAATGGTGCCCGACGGGGCACCCTCGCCCGCAAGGCGGTGCGCAACATCCATTGTGGAGCCGACAGCTTCAAGCACCACCAGGCGGGGGACTCCGACGGAGCGCGCTAATTCCTCAGCGCACGCTCCGTCATAGCTGAAACTGTCAGCTTCTCGACGCGATGAGTCCGAGTACGATGAGTCCGGCGACGATCCGGTAGAG
>JAKFCC010000253.1:0-1624 GCA_036676795.1 Gemmatimonadota bacterium | reverse complement strand
GGTCGTCGCGGCACCGCCGTCGACGGCGATATCGAACGAGATATCGTCGGCTGCGTCGGTGAAAGTCACTGCCGCGAAGTTGGCGGTCGAGGTGAAGGTACCAGCGGTAGCGGCCGAGCCGGCACCAGTGGTGTTCAGGTTGACGCTGACTGCGGTCGAACCCACAGCACCGCCCTCGAACGACAGGGTCTTCGCAGTCGTCGTGCCGACGGCAGCGGTGTCGATCGCGTAGGAACCGGTCTTGAACGACTTGTCCTGGCGCGCCTGACGGAGCGTGGACTGCATCGACTCGACGGTCTTGGTGATCGAGCTCAGGCCATTGTCCGCAGCTTCGATGGTCTTGATACCGTTGGACATGGAGTCGAGCAGGCTCGCCATATCCGAGGCACGGGAGTTCAGCGAAGAAGCAGTGAAGAAGTTGGTCGGGTTGTCGAGAGCCGAGTTCACCTTCAGACCGGTGGCGAGACGCTCCTGCGTCTTAGCCATGGACGAAGCGGTGGACTGGAGGCTCAGCAGGTTCGAGCGAACTGCCTTTGACAGATTTACATCAGCCATTTTGGAGGCCCTTTCTGGGTCCGTACTCAGTTACTAACCGTCTCTCCTGAGACGCGCTGGGATCATTGGTCTCCACCGGCAAAAGAAGTCTTAAGTTCACCTCGCGATTTGAAGTTTGTCGTTGGCATTCGAGGCAAAGTTAATGAGCAGTTTGTTCAATGCTTCGAAGTGATACGCATTGCCGCCTAGGCAAAGAAAAAGGCGGGCCGAGGCCCGCCTTTTCGTTGTCCGGAGGTGTTCGGCTTAGAACAGGCGGAGCACTGCCTGGTCGGCCTGCGAGGCCATCGACAGCGCCGTCGAGCTGAGCTGCTGGCGGGTCTGAAGGGCCAACAGGTTCGCCGCTTCCTCGTTGGTGTCGGCCAAGGTCAGGTTCGCCGCACCGGTTTCCAGCGTGTTGATCATGTTCTTGGTGAAGTCCGTGCGGTTCTGCACGATCGACAGGTTCGAGCCGAAGGACGAGGCCTGCGAGCGAAGCTTGCCGAGCGCTGAGCCCAGGACTTCGAGCTTGGCGTCGAGCTTGGAGTCCGCATCGAAGTCGGAGTTGACGACATGGTCGATGCCCAGGGTGGTGTTGTTGATGGCGATCGGGTCGCCATTCTCGTTCTTGGCCTGGATGTCGATGGTCGACGTGCCGGTCTCGTTGAACGTCAGCTTGAGCTTGTCGCCGCGGAGCAGGTTGATGCCGTTGAAGGAGGCATCGTCGGCGAACTTGTCGAGCTGGTCGCGCAGTTCGTTGAACTGGGTGACGAGGTTCTTGCGGACGGTGTTGCCGCCGATGTCACCGGTACTGGTGGTGCCATCTACTTCGCCATCCGTGCCAATACCGGTGACGGTCAGCTCTTCGGTCGAGAGGTTCTCGATGCGGAGCTTGCCGTTGTCGTTGGAGGCGCGGATCTTGTCCTTCAGCGAGGTGTTGGAGTTGATCTCGGAAACGAGAGCATCGACGGTCTTCACTGCACCGGGAGCAACCGCCGCAGCACCAGCCGCCGAAGCGCCGGCGTCAAGGCCGATACCGGTGAGGGTGGTGTCGGTGTCGGCATCGGTCTCAGCGAAGTTGGTCACTGCGACC
>JAKFCC010000252.1:0-12036 GCA_036676795.1 Gemmatimonadota bacterium | reverse complement strand
TGGGCCGTCCTTGATCTCGATCCCCCGCTCCTCGAGTTCCTTGCGAATCGCATCTGCCCGCGCGAAGTCGCGGTCTGCGCGCGCCTGCTTTCGCTCGGCGAGTTTCGCCTCGACCATTGCCGCAATCTCGGGATCTTCCGCGCGGTCAGGCACGATATCGAGAACTCCGTTGATTGCTGCGAATGCCTCGCGTGCACGAGCGAGCGCACCTGCATCGGTTCCTCGCCGGTCGAGCTCCGCGTTCGCCGCACGAATGAAGCGAAAGAATGCGCCCATCGCCTCTGGCGCATTCAGGTCGTCGAAGAATGCCGCTTTCGCCTCGCGCTCCGCATCCTCAGCAATGACTGCAAGCTGTGGAGTTCCCCCCGAAGCAGAATCCAGGCGCTCGGCGAATTCACCCACCCGGCGAACACCTTCCACGGACGCCTCGATCGCCTCGGGAGACATGTTGAGCTGCTTGCGATAGTGCGTAGAAAAAACGAAATGCCGGAACGCAGCCGCGGGAATTCCCTGCTCTCTCAGATCTTCCACATTGGCGACATTTCCAACGCGCTTGGCCATCTTGGTTCCATCGGTGAGCAGGAACTCGCCATGGCACCAGACGCGCGAGAACTCCTTTCCTGTAGCGCCTTCGGACTGCGCGATTTCGTCCTCATGGTGCGGGAAGACGAGATCGACGCCGCCGCAGTGGAGGTCAAGCGTTTCGCCGAGATATTTCATCGCCATCGCGGAGCACTCGAGGTGCCAGCCCGGACGGCCGCGGCCCCAGGGCGAATCCCATGCAGCGCCCGACTTCTCATCCTCTTCCTTCGCTGATTTCCAGAGCGCGAAGTCCTGCGCGTTTTCCTTGGTGTATTCATCCTGCGCGACACGGGCCCCGGACTGAATCTCCCGGGTATCCAGTCGCGACAGCTTTCCATATCCAGGGAACTTTCCGATTGCGAAATACACCGACCCGTCCTCGGCCTTGTAGGCAAGTCCTTTCTTTTCCAGCGACTGCACCAGCGCAATCATCTCCGGGATGTGCGTAGTGGCCTTGGGATACTGCTCGGCGTCTTCGATGCGAAGGAACTTCCTGTCGCGATGGAAGATCTCGACAATCGGCTCGGTGACTTCCGTGATCGTCCTGCCCTGCTCCGTCGCGCGCTTGATGATCTTGTCATCGACGTCGGTGAGGTTCATCACTTGGTTGACCGACCAGCCATTGAGGCGGAGCACTCTTCTGAGGAGATCCTCGAAGAGAAAAGTCCGGAAGTTTCCTACGTGCGCGGGATTGTAGACAGTTGGACCGCAGGTATACATGCGGACCGTTTTTCCATCGCTCGGCGCGAAGGATTCAGTCTGGCGGGAGAGGGTGTTGTAGAGGCGGAAATCGGCCATGCGCTAAAGATATCTCAGACGACGCGACAGGAAAAAAGCGGAACATGCGGACAAGGGCGGACACTTCATCACAGCGACTTACTCAAATCTGCCTTTCACCAATACAGCTACCGTTCTTGTCCGGCTTTTTCCGAATTTTCCCTGTCGCGCAGTTCAGGCAGTCGCTGCGTCGCGTTCGAACTTTTCGCGCAGTCCGATTATGTCGACGACCGGCTGACTGGGAACCAGCACTCCGCCATCCGGAACCGGTACTCGCAGTACGAAGGTCTTGTCCCGGGTTCGTTTTCGGAATCCCTTGCCTTCGTAGATCCTGTTGATCAGGATGCGGCGTACGATCACCATGATTACGGCCAGGGTCGGCAGCGCGACCACCAGTCCCATGGGTCCGAGCAACTTGCCCATGATCAGTACTGCCATGATCGTGAGAACCGGGGGCAGGTCGATCTTGTGGGACATCACAACTGGCTGAATCACATTCCCTTCGAGCACGTGAATCACGACGCCTAGCAGGATCACCAGGATCGCGCGCGTGCCTCCGCCGGGTCCGCTGAGGACGAAGAGTGCCGGCAGGACAGTCGAGACCAGTGTCCCGAAGAATGGAATCACTGCGACGAGGCCTGTGAACACCCCGAAAGTCAGCCAGTATGGGACGTCCAGCAAATACAGTCCGATCGCCGTGAGCACCGCCAGCGCGCCCATCGCAAAGAGCTGCCCGACTATGTAGGCGCGGAGCGTCGTTCCCAGGTCGCCAAGCAGGTCGCGAATGAGGTCGCGGTGGATGGGCGGAAAGAGCGCGATGAGCCACTCACGGTACACGCCCGGCTGGAGCGTGAGATAGATCGCCATCACGATGACGGCAAATATCTCTATGAAGACGTGAACTATGCCGAACAGCTTGGGGACGATCGATTCTGCGGTTGTCGCCACCTGCTCGTAAACCGCGAGCAGGACCTTGTGCTCGCCCGGCTTCCAGAACTCCCGCAGGGCAGGAAAGCGGCGCGCAAAAGTGTCGAGTCCCTTTTCCCAGCTGGTTATGTAATCGGGAAGGACCAGGATAAGGCTGCGAGTCTGCTCGATTACCGGCGGGACGATAAGCCAGACGAGCCCTGCAAATGCGGAAAGGGTGAACAGCAGCGCGAGGAAGAACGCCGTGTTGCGCGACAGGTGTCCCCGCACCTCCAGGAAGTCAGTTACTGCTCCCAGGTAGAGCGAGAAGATCACCGCGATGAAGAGCAGGATGAAAACCTGCGCTGTGATGCCGAACAGCCACAGCAGCAGGACTGTGCCTACGACTGCCGTGAGTATCTGAGCCAGTCGCGGCCTCTGCACCGCGTCGGCGTTAGTCAACGCGTACGTTCGTCGTTGACTTCTTCTGCTTCGAGAGTTGCCTCGTCATTTGCTCCGGCTCCAAGTGCCTTGTTTCCGGCACCAGAACCCGCAGGAAGTATTCCCATCTTCTGCTTCAGCTCGAGAAGCTGGTCGTTAGCCGACGCGCTGCCCGCAACCGACTCCAGCTTCTTGAAGTCCTTTGCGAGGCGGTCTCCCGAGAACTCCTCGTCGATCTCGACGCTCGCCCGGATCTGGCGCTCGTTGTTCTCGACCTTTTCTTCCATGCGGGCGAAGGCCTCGAATGCCGACTTCTCCGACATCGATGACATCGTGTTGGCGATGCGCTTCTGCGCTTCCGCGCGGCGCTGCTTGGCGATGAGCAGGTTCTTCTTGCGGTTTGCCTCTTCGATGTTGTCGTTCAGCCCGCGCAGCGAATCCTTGAGGCGCTCGGTTTCCTGCTTGTGAGCTTCCCAGGTGAGCTGCATCTGCTGGCCGCGGGAAACGTGCTCGCTGCGGCGCATGAGCGCCTGCGTTGCGAGATCGTCGCGGTTTTCCTTGACGGCGAGCATCGCGCGACGCTCCCAGTCCTCGGCCTGCTTCAGCTCGGAGGCCGCCTGGTCCTGCAGCCGCTTCTCGTCGGCGATTGCTGCGGCGACCTGCTGCTTTGCCTTTGCAAGCTGTCCGCGCATGTCTGCGATGATCTGGTTCAGCATCTTCTCCGGTTCTTCGTACTCGGAGATCATCGCGTTCACGTTCGACTTGAACAGCATGACTATACGATCGAATATGCTCATATGACTATTGGTGCCTGAGTTGGCCTACGTTGCGAAGATACCTTATTACGGGGGGTCTTTCCAGAACCTATTTGGGGCAACCCTCCCTCTTTAAGCCTACGCCGGACATAGACTTAAAGATTCAGGAGGGGGTGCGGCGCTCCGGAAAACGGCTACAGATAGCTATACAGCGGATTCGTGCTGTTCGCCTTCCTCTTCATGTACCAGCGGCAGACGGGATACAGGACAGCGATCACCAGTGCCCAGCAGAGGTACACCACCGGAAGGCTCTCACTGCCGAGCGGGTTGAAGAGCGGATTGGTGGACGGCCACTTTCCGTTGCGCCACATGTACAGCGACGAACCCACGATGTTCACGAGCGGGATGTGCAGGATATAGAAGAAGAGCGGCACACGCCCGAACACCAGAAAGAAGCTGGCGATCCTCCCCCGCGCTTTCTCGAGGAAGGCGAGGGCCGCAATCGCAGGGCCCATCGTCATCAGCAGGTAGAGCAGCGACGGCGGGTACTTGGTTGTGTTGAGGAAGGAGAGGAAGGTGAAGAGCGAGTCTTTCTGCGTTGACCAGCGCTGCGGATCACCGATGACATTGATGCCGCGCAGGATGATGAACGCCGCTGTCAGTCCGAGTCCGATCATGATGAGCATGCTGCGGCGCTTGTCGGCATCGTTGCGGATGTCGTCGCGCGAGAGCCAGGCCCCGAAGCAGTAGCCCATCGACATCACCGCGAACCAGGGGATCAGCGGATACACGAAGAACACCCCGAATCCCTGTCCCGGTGGGGCACCAATGAATCCCTGGACGTGCAGCATCTTCCAGAGCCAGCTCATCGAGCCGAAAGCCTCCGGAGCAATGCCGTCGAGGAAATTGTGTCCTGCGATGACGACTGCGGAGAAAATGGCGAGCGCGCGGATCGGGATGTGAATGAGCGCGGCGAGAATGATCATGCTGCAGCCGAGCGCCCAGATCACGATGAGCAGGATGCTGCTGGGATCATAGGCGAACAGCTCCCAGCCGAACTTCGACACGGTGACTTCCAGGAGAATGAGCCAGAGTCCGCGCGTCAGGAGGAACCGGGAGAGCTGCGCTTTGGTCTTGCCGCGGCCCAGGGAGAGAAATGCACCGGTGCCCGCAAAGAACATGAACACCGGCGCGCAGAAGTGGGTGATCCAGCGGGTGAAAAAGAGCGCGGGGGTGGAGCGCGAGAGATCTTCCGGCCAGAAGTGATACGCACTTACATAGTCGCGGGTGTGATCGAGAGCCATGATCACCATGATGATGCCGCGGAGGATGTCAACCGAATCGATTCGCTGCCCGCGCACCGGCACGCCACCAGCTGCCGGGGTGTATGCGGGGAATGCTGTAGTCGGTTGCAGGGACGGGACGTCTGGAACGGTCATATCCGGGCTCCTCGGCGAGTGCCCCAATATTGTACACTGCCCCTAAAAGCGCGACAGGGTGAACAGCGGAAACGACGGACAACTGCGGCTTAATGGCGGGTTAACTGCTACAGCAGGTCGGATTTGATTTCCGAATATTGGCGGGTTGCGGTTGCTTTAAGACGTGGACTGGAGAGTCGACTGGGAACTATCCCAGCAGGTGATAAGGGCCGCATTCGATACGCACAGGGAGCTCGGCCCCGGTCTGTTGGAACGCGTTTACGAAGAGTGTTTCTGCTGGCACCTCACCAAGATGCAAATTGTCCATGTACGTCAGTTGGCAATTCCAATGACCTTTCAGGACAAGGTGATTGCCGGTGCTTTTACGCTTGATGTTGTAGTTGAAAAGAAGCTGATCGTGGAAATCAAAAGTGTGGAACGAGTACACTCGATAACCCGCTCGCAGTTGATCACCTATCTAAAAATGACCGGGATGCGCTCAGGCCTGTTAATCAACTTCAACACAGATCCGTTAAATGACGGCATCCAGAGGGTGGTCAACCCTCATTAAGCCGTCGTTGTCCGCCCTTTCCGCAGTTCATCCTGTAGCGTCGTTGCAGTTCATCCTGTCCCGCCGTTCAGGACCTCTTGATCTGATACAGTCTCTCCTTGGCAAGCCGACGCCCGGTTGGGGTGGCGGCCAGGCCACCGCCTGCGGTCTCCCGGTACCGCACGTCCATCTCCCGCCCGATCTCTCCCATCACATCGATGACTTCATCGACGGGGATGGCGAATGTGATTCCTGCCAGCGCCATCTCGATTCCAGCCAGCGCGATGGCGGAGCCGGTTGCGTTCCTGAAAACACAGGGCAGTTCCACCAGTCCGCCGAGGGGATCGCAGACCAGGCCGAGGGTGCCCTGCATTGTGAGGGCTACCGCGTGTCCGACCTGCGACGGACTTCCGCCGAGCAGCTCAGTCGCGGCACCGGCAGCCATTCCTGCGGCCGCACCCGTTTCTGCCTGGCATCCGCCTTCGGCTCCGGAAAGGCTCGCTCGTTCAGCGACGACTGCTCCGATCAGACCGGCAGTCGCAAGCGCGCTCACAAGCTGCTCGTCGGAGAGCTTTCTGTCCCTCGCGAGGCCGGTGAGAACTGCGGGAAGAACACCCGCTCCTCCAGCCGTCGGCGCTGCGACGATCACTCCCATTGCCGCATTCACTTCCTGCACCGCGAGCGCGCGCATCAGGATGTCGCGGAACACAGTGCCGTGCAGCGGGCCTGCCGGGCCACTGTGCATTTTTGCCGCGTCACCACCCACCAGTCCCGAGGCGGAGCGAATATCCGGATCCTGCCCCTGCTCGATCGCGCTCCGCATCACAACGAGCGCACGCATCAGTGCGGCGCGGATGTCCTCGACGGTGCGGCCCTGATCCTTGGCTTCCTGTGCGAGTGCGAGTTCCGCGAGAGTTATCCCGCGTTTTTCCGCATCATGTATTGCTTCAGCGAGGGATTTGTACATTGGGCTCAGGTCCCTCCTGCAACTTTATCTACCAGGCGTACCCACCTCACCCAGTCCAGCGCGCAAAGCTGCTTGTCCGCGTCGCGGCCGGGTGCTTCATCACATTCGATCACCATGAATGCATCCCCGCCCCGTTCCTTTCGCGACAGGCGGAGCGTCGCAATGTTGATGTCGTTGTCGGCGAGGATGGCCGAGATGCGGGCGATTGAGCCCTTTCGGTCTTCGGCAACCAGAACAATGGTGTGGTAGCTGCCGGTAACTTCGACCGGAAAGCCGTCGATCTCGCTCACCATGATGCGGCCTGCACCGAGCGATGATCCAGTAAGCGTTGCCTTGTTCGCACCGTTCTGGACTACGATCCGAACAGTATTGGGGTGCGCCAGCTCGCCGAGCGAGGTTTTCTCGAACCTGTAGCTCAGGCCTTCCCTGTCGGCAATCTCGAGGGCAGTACGAAGGCGCTCATCGTCGGGACGAAAGCCAAGCAGTCCTCCCACCAGTGCCTTGTCGGTGCCATGTCCCTCGCCTGTGCGCGCGAAGGAGCCGTGCAGCTCCAGCGTTGCCGACTGCGGTGTCCCCGCAACGAGGCTGCGCGCAATCAAACCCAGCCTGCAGGCGCCGGCTGTGTGGGAAGATGAGGGGCCCACCATTACGGGGCCGATTATATCGAGAAGTGAGACCATTTGTTCGGCTCCAGACGTTGCAATAAAGGTAATTCTTTTGTGGCATACCCCCTGCCGTTGAATAGCATGCAATTTCACTTTGGGGAACACCATGGCGTCAGCAGCAATCAAAGAACTAATCGATGGACTGAACGAAGACCTGCGCGGCGAGTTTCAGGCCGTGATCATGTACCGCCTATATGCCAGCATGGTTCAGGGACCGTATCGCCAGGAGCTGCGAACCTTCTTCGCAAACGAAATCCCTGAAGAGCTGGGGCATGCCGAGATGCTTGCCGACAAGATCTCCTCCCTGGGCGGAACTCCGGTAGCAGAGGCAGCGCCCGTGAAGGTCGTGCACGAGGCGAGAGAGATGCTCGAGGAAGCACACAAGGCGGAAGTGGAAACACTCGCGCGTTATCTCAAGCGCAGGAAGCAGGCTGAAGACGCGGGTGAAGCTGGACTTGCCGTCCACTTCGACGATCTCATCTCTGACGAAACGCACCACCGTGACGAGCTTCAGATGATGCTCGCGCGCTGGCCTGAAGGAGCTCGCTAGACGGGAATAGTCCGGTCGCGCGGCTCGCGCGGCCCGGTGTGCCGCTCAGCACGGCTCGACAGGAGTGCAAGCAGCCCGATCGCAATGTCGATTAGTGCGCCATTGCGGTCCAGCGCCAGAAGGCTGCGGAGAATGTCGCCAATGACTGGAAGAAACCAGCCTGCGCCGGCAGCGAGCAAAAGCGACCCGACGATCTTCAGGTAGCCGCGCACCTGGCCGCCACGCAGCACAGCGAATCCAAGCAGGCCGAACACGAGATGCGCTCCCGCGCGCAGCGGGTTGATCGTCAGAAAACCAAACGCGGGCGGCTGCAACAGCCCCCATGCACCTTCTGCAGTCAGGTAGAGGCTGATGAGCAGCGTTGCAATCGTGCCTGGCCTTCTTGAGCTAACCATTGTTCACTCGGCGTTCGGATTGTTATCCAGCGTTGCGCGCGGTGTGCTTGTTCAGAAGAGGCCGAAGGTAACGCCCAGTGTGTGAGCCCTCAACCTTTGCAACGTCTTCCGGAGTTCCGGCGGCGACGATGTCTCCACCACGGAGACCGCCCTCGGGGCCGAGATCCACGATCCAGTCCGCGGTCTTGATCACATCGAGATTGTGCTCGATGACGAGCACCGTGTTTCCGCGGTCAACCAGGCGATGCAGAACGCCGAGCAGCATGCGCACGTCCTCGAAGTGCAAACCAGTGGTTGGCTCGTCGAGGATGTAGAAAGTGCGGCCGGTGTCGCGCTTGGAAAGTTCGGTCGCGAGCTTCACGCGCTGTGCTTCACCGCCGGAAAGAGTCGTGGCGCTCTGGCCCAGGTGGATGTAGCCGAGCCCGACGTCGTTCAGTGTCTGCAGCTTCTGGTAGAGACGCGGCTGGTTCTCGAAGAAGTCCAGCGCGTCCTCGACTGTGAGCTCGAGAGTGTCGGCGATGCTGAGGCCGCGGAAACGAACTTCCAGAGTCTCACGATTGTAGCGCTTTCCCTTGCAGACATCGCATGGCACATACACGTCCGGCAGGAAGTGCATCTCAATCTTTACGAGCCCGTCGCCTTCGCACGCTTCGCACCGGCCGCCCTTCACATTGAAGGAGAAACGTCCCGGACCATACCCGCGAATCTTCGCTTCCGGCATCTCGGCGAACAACTCACGAATCGGCGTGAAGAGTCCTGTGTAGGTCGCAGGGTTGGAGCGCGGGGTGCGGCCGATTGGGCTCTGGTCGATGTCGATCACCTTGTCGAGGTGATGCAGTCCCGTGACCTTGTCGTGAGCGCCGGGAATTACACGAGAGCGGTAGAAGTGGCGGGCAAGCTGGTTGTGCAGGATGTCCTCGACCAGCGTGGACTTGCCTGAGCCTGACACGCCGGTGATCGCAACGAAAAGTCCGAGTGGAATTTCCGCGGTGACATTGCGCAGGTTGTGCTCGCGCGCGCCTTCGATTGTCAGCACCCGCTCGTCGTTCCGGGGACGCCGTGTTTTCGGGACAGCTACCTCGGCCTCACCGCGCAGATACTTGCCAGTGATCGACTCGGCGCTCTTCATCACTTCGTCGATTGTGCCGGCCGCGATCACTTCGCCGCCGTGCTTCCCTGCACCGGGACCGAGATCGATTACATAGTCGGCAGCCATGATCGTTTCTTCGTCGTGCTCCACGACGATGACCGTGTTGCCCAGGTCGCGCAGCTGCCTGAGAGTATCGAGCAGGCGCGCGTTGTCGCGCTGGTGCAGGCCGATCGACGGTTCGTCGAGAATGTAGAGAACGCCGACGAGACGCGATCCGATCTGCGTTGCGAGCCGGATGCGCTGCGCTTCACCGCCGGAGAGCGATTCCGCGGATCGTCCGAGTGTGAGGTAGTCGAGACCGACATCATTGAGGAAGCGCAGGCGTTCACGCACTTCCTTGAGAATCGGGCCGGCAATTTCGGGATCGAGTCCGGGCTGCCCATTGCCGCGCACCTTGATCGACTCGAAGTACTCCAGCGTCTCCATGATCGGAAGTTCGACGATATCGCCGATATTCTTGTCCGCGATGGTGACGGCCAGGGATTCAGGCTTGAGTCGTGCGCCGCCACAGGTAGTGCAGGCGCGCTCGATCATGTAGTCGTCGAGCTGCAGCCGGACGGAATCGGAATCAGTCTCGTTGTACCGGCGCTGCACGTTGGAGATGATGCCCTCCCACTTTGTGTCCTTGGAAACAGTGCCGCGTCCGGTCGCGCCAGTTCCATACAGCAGGGCGTATTTCACTCGCTCTGCGAGCTTTCCCCAGGGAGTGGAGAGATTGAAGTCCAGTTGCTTTGAAAGCCCTGGAAGGATGACCTTCCGGAGGTAGCCGTCCGGTTCACCCCAGGGGAGAACAACACCTTCTAGGATCGTCAGCGATGGATCGCCGAGGACAAGTTGTTCGGATGGTTCCTTTCTGGTGCCGAGCCCACCGCAGTCTGGGCATGCACCGAAGGGCGAATTGAAGGAGAACTGGCGGGGCTCTAGTTCCGGGAGGGAGATGCCGCAGACCGGGCATCCATACTTTTCGGAGAAGAGCTGGGTTTCCGGCTTTTCGGCGTCGTGTCTTATGACTTCGACCAGTCCTTCGGAGAGCTTGAGCGCTGTTTCAATGGAATCGGTGGCGCGGCCGCGGTCCTCGGACCGGACTGAAAGGCGGTCCACTACTATAGATATGCTGTGGTTCAGCTTCCGGTTGAGCTTGGGCGGGTTGGCGATCTCGACCAGGTCGCCGTCCACTATGGCGCGGACGAAACCCTGCTTTTGGGCGGAAGCGAAGAGTTCCTTGAACTCGCCTTTCCGTTCGCGGACGAGCGGCGCGAGGATTTCGATCTTGGTATCTGCGGGCCAGGACAGTACGATCTCGGCGATTTGCACGGCGCTCTGCCGTTCAACCGGGCGGCCGCAGTTCGGGCAGTGCGGGGTTCCAGCCCGGGCCCAGAGCAACCTTAGATAGTCATAGATCTCGGTGACCGTTCCCACCGTCGAGCGGGGGTTATGCCCTGCTGTTTTCTGCTCGATGGAGATTGCCGGGGAGAGTCCTTCGATGGAATCGACGTCCGGCTTTTCCATCAGCCCCAGGAACTGTCTCGCGTAGGCGCTCAGGGATTCGACATATCGGCGCTGGCCTTCGGCGTAGATGGTGTCGAACGCGAGGCTGGATTTTCCTGATCCGCTCAGGCCGGTAATGACCGTGAGTTTATCGCGGGGGATGGTTACATCGATGTTGCGGAGGTTGTGCTCGCGGGCGCCCCGGACGATCAGAGATTCTTCGGGCATAGTCTTGAAGGATCGCTATATGGGGGACCGGCTTCAAGTGGGAGCTTTGGGGGATCTTCGGGGACACCGATTCGACACGTAAACGATGAAAAGGCGGGGATCGGCTGCGGACCGGAAAATCTTAGAACGCGTGCAGCTCATCCATTGGAACCATTGGTTTGCTTGAGTTGTCACAATGTTACGGTCACATCCGTAGGGGAGTCATCTGTATAAGTCACCGCTCGAGTAGATGGGCGTTGCCGCAACTGGGGGAATTCTGATCGATAGTGCCGAAAAAGACGTTCCTTCAGTCGTAACGGACGCAGAGCTTCCCAGGCTCGTGGCGCTGGTGTCCGAGTCGTCTGATGCGGACGCGCCCAATGCGCAGTTGTACCGCGACATCGTTGAGAATCTCAACACTGACATCGCGGTGTTCGACATCAATGGGCGTTACCGTTACGTAAATGCGCGCGCAGTCTCCGACCCCGCCGTGCGGAGCTGGCTGATCGGGAAGAACAACGCCGAGTATGCGGCCTGGCGCGGAGCCGACCCACAGGTAGCTGCACGAAGGGACGCAACTGTCCTCGAGGTCATCCGCACAGGCAAGCCGCATACGTTCGAGGAAACGCTTACCGACCGGAATGGAGTAACCAGGCACTACGTCCGCAAGCTCGCTCCAATCGTTGGAGTAGACAATTCAGTCAAGGGCGCCGTCGGCTATGGCGCGGATGTGACCGAAAAGGTTCTCGCTGAACAGCGAATCGAGGATTCAGAGGAAAGATTCCGCTCGATTGTGGAGCAGTCGCCGCTCGGAATTTTCAGGACGCGCTCGAGCGACAGAAAACTGGTGCTGGTAAATCGCGCGCTGGTTGAAATGCTGGGATACGACTCCGCCGAGGAGCTCATGAGCGTAGATCTCCGCACCCAGGTTTACGCAAACGCGACGGAAAGGGACAGGATTCTGGCGGAATATGGAATGCACGGCGCGTCGGAACTCCAGGCAGAGTGGGTGAGGAAGGATGGACGCCACATTACCGTTCGCATCAACTTCGTCACCATTCGCAATCCTGATGGAACGCAGGCGTACTGGGAAGGATTTGTCGAGGACATCACCCGCATTCTCGACTCGGATCGAGCGCTGCGCGAAAGTGAGGAGCGCCTCCGGCAGGCGCAAAAGATGGAAGC
>JAKFCC010000251.1:0-1516 GCA_036676795.1 Gemmatimonadota bacterium | reverse complement strand
TCGACCCCAATGCGCATAAGCTTCATGTGTGGACTCCTTCTCATCAATGACTGCGGTTCGCACCTTCAGTCTGGCACTCAAGATGCCGGGGTGAGGGGGAGTCCATCCCATTGCTTTTGGCCGACTGCTGTCCGTCGTGACGGGCCGGAGTCGACCCGAAGCTGTCCGCTCGATGGAGGGGTTAGATCGCATGCGCGACTGCTCCGCTCTCAATCAAGCGTGCTTTCCTTAGGGACAACTTTGAAGTGCTGCGTCGCCAAGCGGGCGCAGAAGGTATGAGCGTGTGGGTGAACTCGTTGAACGCGGCTGCGAACCTCTTGCAATTGCAGTTCACAGTTCGGTCCGAGTATCACCTCGGCAAGGCGAGCTTGCTCAGCAAGTGGGTAGAAATGAAGTTCGCCTTCCTTCTGCGCGTCGTCGAGGCGCACGAACATGCGCCACTCTTGTTCGTACTGCCACTCGTGGCATTTGGTTCTCTGAAGACGTGACTTGATCTCCTCGGTGAGTCCAAACGGCTCATCACTCTCACCGAGGTCAGGGAGGAGACGCTTGGGCTCATACTCCACCTTCTCCACGCGTTGTCGCAGAACGTCAAAGCCCAGTGCGACGCCTTTGTGTCTTGCGGCATAGTGGCTCCACATCACTGGACTGGTCCAGTCTTCGCTGAAGCACAGTAGGCCCGTGTCGGTGTCCGCTGCATCCTTGAACTCACGCACCAGCTTGCGTACTTGGCCATAACGGAAGTTCAGACCCATGAGTTCGAATGGGTCATTGAGATCGCGGAAGCGAGACACCTTCAGTCTCGATCGCTCGACATTGCTGAGTGCGTGCTCGGGTGCAAGCAAATGGTAGAGCCGGATCCACTGTGCTGACGGCGGCAGCCCGATGGCGGCGCTGCCCATGTCGCTTCGATAGCCCGCGGCAACCCAGTGCTGCCGAAGGGAGTTGTCGTATAGCAAGTTGCCTCCCCTTGCGATCTAAATAGACCCCAGTGGGGTGATAACGCCTTCACGGACTTGGTGGATAACATTCCTTGTTCTCTCGTCTACCCCTGACTAGGCCGGGCATTGTGACAGTCGGGTGAACCGCTGAAGGGGGTTATACACCATGGACGGAAAGCCCATTCTGCTCGATCAATTCCGGCATCAGACCAAGCATAGCTACTCATTTGCCATCGCTCCGTCCACCGGCAGCTTCTGGCCGAGGCTGTGTAAAAACGCCTGCTGAAATTCAACGTACGCGTTGCTACGCGAAATCCTTGGAATTTGGCCGGGGTGGGAATGCTCAGAATTCGTTAGGAGACGCCGAAATTGATCACCAAACGATCAGTGCTCGGTGCTCAAAACGTAATGAGATGGTCACCCCCACACCCCGCGAGGGCTATGCTCTCGCGGGGTTTATCTCGGAGGCCATCGCCATGAACAAAGTTGCACTGGTGGGTATCGATCTCGGCAAGCACAGCTTCCATCTGCATGGTCAGGATGGGGCAGGCCGGGCGGTCTTTCGCAAGAAACTC
>JAKFCC010000250.1:0-24393 GCA_036676795.1 Gemmatimonadota bacterium | reverse complement strand
TGCGAAAAAATGGGGGAACAGCACTCGGATCATGAAGTCCGTGCAGTTCCCCCAATCAGTTGCAGTTGCGTTTGCAGTTCTACGTGTCCTACGTGCTCTTGCTACGTGTCCTACGTGTAACCCCCCGAGGGGCGAGCTATCAGGTGGATCGGGATCAGAGGTGCGGAGTATACCGTCCCCACACGCCACCGAGCGCGTCCGATATTTCCCCAACCGTCGCCCTGGCTCGAACTGCGGCGATAATCCTCGGCATCATGCCCGTTGTGGTGCCACTGACGACATCACCTGCACCGACTGCCAGTTCAGCGAGCGCCGCCTCCACGTCCTTCGCATTTCGCTTTGCGCGAACGGCTTTCACCCCCGATACCTGCCCTGCCTCCAGCGCCGAGTAGTCGGGCGCAGGAATTGGGGGCGGCTCTTTTCCATCCTCGAAACGGTTCACCCCAACGACAACCGTATCCTGACTCTCGACTCGCATCTGGTGTTCATAGGCGCTGCGGCCGATCTCTTCCTGGAAAAATCCTTCCGCGATTGCACGCTCCGATCCGCCCAGCTCATCCACCCTGGCGATGAGATCCATGGCGCGCGCTTCCAACTCGTTCGTCAGGGACTCGACGTAATAACTGCCCGCAAGCGGATCAGCGGTATTGGGTACGCCAGACTCGTAAGCGAGGATCTGCTGCGTTCGGAGCGCCAGCGTCGCTGCCTCCGCCGTAGGAAGAGCCAGTGCTTCGTCGTAACCGTTCGTGTGCAGTGACTGCGTACCGCCCAATGTGGCAGCGAGTGCCTGCACCGCGACTCGCACCACATTGTTAAGCGGCTGCTGCGCTGTAAGAGTGACGCCGCCTGTCTGAGTGTGGAATCGAAAACGACAGCTCGCGTCGCTGGCACCAAAGCGTTCGCGCATGATCCGCGCGTACATTCGCCGGGCGGCGCGGAACTTTGCCACCTCCTCGAACAGGTCGTTATGCGCGGCAAAGAAAAACGAAAGCCTGGGGGCGAAGCGATCGACGGCTAATCCAGCCGCGACTGCACGCTGGACATATTCAATCGTGTTGGCGAGAGTGAACGCGAGTTCCTGCACCGCTGTCGCGCCGGCTTCGCGAATGTGATAGCCCGAAATGGAAATAGGATTCCAGTTGGGAACCTCGTCGGCGCAATACCGGAATACGTCGGCAATGAGGGCGAGGCTGGGGCCCGGCGGATATATGTACGTGCCGCGGGCGATGTACTCCTTCAGGATGTCGTTCTGGATCGTGCCGCTCAGCTTGTCGCGTGAGATTCCACGCTCTTCTGCGACTACGATATACATGGCCAGCAGGGTTGCGGCAGTCGCGTTGATTGTCATCGACGTCGAAACCGTGTCCAGCGGGATGTCTGCCAGCAGGGCGTGCATGTCCTCGACGCTGTCGATCGCTACCCCGGCGCGGCCCACCTCGCCTTCTGCGCGCGGAGAGTCAGAGTCGATCCCCATTTGCGTGGGAAGATCGAACGCCACGGACAATCCCGTCTGGCCCGCTGCGAGGAGGAGCTGAAAGCGCTTGTTGGTTTCGTGCGCATTACCAAAGCCCGCATACTGGCGCATCGTCCAGAGCCGCCCGCGATACATGTCGCGCTGAACTCCGCGCGTGTACGGCCACTGGCCCGGGTCGCCAAGCTGGGACCTGTAATCCAGCGCGGCATCTCCGGGTTCGTAGAATGTCTTTAGCGGTACGCCGGCCGGGGAGAGTTTCTCAGCGTCGCCCTTCTTGCTCACGACCGCCGCTTCAGGCGCCGACGCCCGTCAGGGCTCCGCCCAGCATTCTGTCCGCGGTCTCGACATCAGTCTTGCTGCCGATATAAAGCGGCGTCCGCTGGTGCAGCTCGGTCGGCTCGATGTCCATGATCCGCTGGCGGCCGTTGCTGGCTGCACCGCCCGCCTGTTCCACGATGAAGGCCAGGGGATTTGCTTCGTACAGCAGACGCAGCTTTCCACGCGGATTCTTCGTGTTCGCGGGATAGGCAAAGAGCCCGCCGCCCAGCAGGTTCCGGTGGAAGTCCGCGACCAGCGATCCGACGTAGCGAACATTCATCGCGGTGCGTTCGCCATCCAGTCCGCGATAGCGGCGCATCAGGGCGGAAACATTCTCGTCCCAGTTCTGCTCGTACGAGTTGTTCACCGAGAGGTACCGTCCCTTTGTCGGGATGCGGATGTTGGGATGGGAGAGCAGGAACTCACCGATCGATGGATCGAGCGTGAACCCATGTGCCCCCTGCCCGGTTGTATACACCAGCATGGTGCTCGATCCGTAAATGACATAACCGGCCGCGACCTGATCCCTGCCCGGCTGGAGCATGTCTTCCATCGTGCCGCGCACGCCGCTCGATGTCTTGCGGACCACTGAGAAGATCGTTCCCACCGGCACATTGACGTCGATGTTCGAAGATCCATCCAGCGGATCGAAGAGCAGGCAGTACTTGCCGCACTTGAACGCCTCGGGAATCGCTATGATACCCGGCTCTTCCTCCGAAGCCATCGCGCAAAGGCGTCCGCCATGGTCCACGGCCTTGATGATGATCTCGTTGGCGAGCACGTCGAGCTTCTGCTGAATCTCGCCCTGGACGTTCTCATTTGCGGTGGCGCCAAGGATGTCCGCGAGACCTGCCGAGCGAACCTTGTTGGCGATCATTTTTGCGGAAAGAGCAAGGTCGTACAGCACACCGGAAAGCTCTCCCGTTGCCTCAGGATAGAGTCTTTCCTGCTCGATGATGTATCGCTCGATCGTTACGACCGATGTCGATGTATGTCTGACCACTTTGGGCCGCCCTTGTCAGTGGTGGTTTCTGGTGTGCGCGCGAGCTGCTCATGCGAGAACCTGCGGGCGTCTACTTCATAGGGGTTTGCTTCATAGCCCCTTCGCAGACTCTCCCAAAGGTAACGGATTGGGAAAGTTTTGCTCTCAAAAAATTGCTCGACATGACGCAGCTCGTGCAAGAGCAGGCCAGGCTCGAGAGGTACGCCCGGAGAGAGGAACACAGTGCGCCTGAGTGTAATGGCGGAGACCGATGCCCGGCCGAGCGCCCATCCTGCGATGCGCGGGGGCAACCCACCTACCCGGTAAAACGCGCGGGAAAGCTCCGGATACCGCTCTGCTAACCGGTCTGGCAGCGCGACGGGAGTCCCGATGAAGAACCTGATGAATCCGCCAATAATTCCCAATTCCCGTCCACCGTCCGTAACTCGAGTTTTGCTCCATCCGTTCGCACTACTATCGTGCCGTCCTCGTCGGTCCTTACCACGCGCGCCCCAATTCCGCGAAACGCTGCAACTACATTACTGCTCGGATGCCCGTAGCTGTTGACAGCGCCAACAGAAATGAGCGCAAGCGCCGGACAGACCTGCCGTACGAATCGACTCCCGCTGCTCGTCGTGCTTCCGTGATGCGCCACCTTCAGGACGTCGGCCCTCAGAGTGGGAGCATTGCCAAGCAGCCAATCCTCTTCCTCACGCTCGGCATCTCCAGTGAGCAGAAAGCGCACCATGCCATACCGGACGAGCAGGACTGTGCTTGCCTCGTTGGCATCCGCCAGTGAAGCTGCCCATGAGGAATCGGGCGCGAGAAAGGTCACCGACAAACCATCTACATCGAGTGAACCGCCGGGCCGCACTCGATGCCACGGAATGCCCTGTGCCGCGGCGACAGTCAGGGACGCGCGATAGGCTGCACTCGCTCCGGCGAAAGCCGCATCGAAATAGGCATCAGGCCTGAGCGCCTGCAGCGTCGTTGACGCGCCACCCACATGATCCATGTGTGGATGAGAGAGAATGAATGCGGCGACGGATCCGCCTCTGCTTTTCACATAGGGCACAACCACCGATCTCCCTGCATCTCCACCACGCCACGCGCGGCCTGCATCCACTACAATCCAGCGCCCCGCGGGCGAACGTATCAGCACTGCGTCACCCTGCCCCACGTCCAGCATGTGAATTTCCATCTGGCCGGAGGTCAGGACCGGAAACGGGACCGCGATTCCAAACGCGAGGCACACAGTACCAAGAAGAAGTGGACGGGCGGGAAAGCGGCTGACGATCGCCACGATCAGGCAGCAGACAGCTCCGAGGGCGCAGACTACTGCAGGCCATCCGGGTGTGAAGTTCACTACTGCCCCCGGAACTCCGGCAAAGAACCGCGCGCATGTATGCAAAGCCGCAAGGAGAGGGTGAGCAGCGTCGGCTGCAAAGCGCGCCGGCCCCTCGAGCGGCGAGAGGAGCAGTGCGAGAAAGAGAAGCGGCTGGAGTACTGCCACAATGGGAGTAGCAACAAGGTTGGACAGCGGACCAATCATGCTCACTCGGCCGAACGACCAGGCTATGAGCGGTGCAGTCACGACAGTGGCAAGCACCGATGCCGCAACCTCGCCATAAAGCTTCCGCCTGAGGCCCGTGTATCTGGGCTTCAGGAATTTTCTTGCAAAAGACGCCGAGGCGATGAGGGCTGCCATGCCCGCCACACTCAGCTGATAACCGAGATTGGAAACAATCTCCGGCTGTATCAGCGGGATGAATGCACCGATGGCAAGCAGCGCCCACGGGGATGTAGGACGCTGCGAAATCCTTCCGAGCGTGACGGCACCCACCATCGCAGCCGCACGCAGCGCCGGAGGCTGTGCCCCGAGCAGCGCAACGTAAAGCGCAACCACTATAACGGTTGCAATTGCAGACAGCTTGCGCGAAAGTCTCGCACTCTCGAACAGCAGAGTTATGGACGCGGCGATGATCCCGACATGCAGACCCGAGATCGACAGAATGTGAACAAGGCCCGCGGCAACGAATGCGTCATTCATTTCCAGCGGGATCTGCTGCCGGTCCGCGATAAGCAGTGCCTTCGCCATCGGCGCGTCATCCCGAAAGGTGGCTTCAATGGATTTCGCCGCCCGTGCGCGGGCGCGATCGAGAATCCCATGCTGACCCTCGGCATGTCTCACCCGGGACTCGCGACGATCCGGACGCCCGTCGAACGCCGCGATCGTGAATGCCCCCGCGAAAAGCGCGACAAGCGCCCATCTCGTCCCGTCGCGGCGTGGAACCGCGATCCTCAGGAACCCAAGTGCAATAGTCGCAGTGATGCACCCTGCCCAGACACCCAGCTCTGCGTAACCGAAGAGAAGCCCGCCGGCAAAGACGAGATAGGAGACGGCGATCAGCGGCACGACCAGTAGATGCGAAAAAGGCGATCACTTTGCGTAATCGCCCCGCCCGCCCGCCAATCAGAACTCCGCCGGCTCTACACCGCCATCGGAAGCGCCATTCGGCCCGCTATCACCTTTGCCGTGAAGGTCGACCCGGTCGTTCCAGTGAACTCCACGTTCAGATACTTCCCGATCAATGCCTGATCACCCGGAACTATCACGGTTTTGAAATCCCGCGTCCTGGCCTGAAGCAGACCGCCACGCCTCGCCGGCTTCTCGACGAGTACCTCACACCGGGTGCCGACCAGACCATTGTTCCGTTCGCGAGTACCCTTTCGAACCGTGGAAATCAGGCTCTCGAGCCGCTCGGCGGCCACGGCGTCGGGGACCGACTGAGACTCGGGAAAACGGGTAGCAGGAGTTCCAGCTCTAGGTGAGAACTTAAATGTAAATGCATCCTGGAAGCCAACTTGGCGCACGACACTTAAAGTACTTTCGAAGTCCTCGTCGGTCTCCCCTGGGAACCCGACTATCACATCCGTGGTGAACGCCAGGCCGGGAATTGCCTGCCGGAGCTTGTCCACGCATTCCAGATATCCGGCGCTCGTATAGCGCCTCAGCATGCGCTTCAGGACACGGTCGGACCCCGACTGCATTGGCAGGTGAACATGCTCGCAGACAGTCTCGGTTTCGGCCATCGCCGCAATGACGCGGTCGGAGAAATCGTTGGGATGAGGGCTCGTGAACCGCAGCCTCTTAAGGCCCGGAACCTTCCCGACCGCGCGCAGAAGGTCCGCAAAATCGTGGTCCCCGTCGTGGAAGGAGTTGACTGTCTGGCCAAGCAGGACGACCTCAGTCATTCCTTCCGCGACAACCGCCTCAGTCTCCCGGACCACATCTTCGAGCTTGCGGCTCCGCTCCGGCCCGCGGGTGTACGGGACGATGCAGTATGTGCACGCATAGTCGCACCCCCGCTGCACGGGGATCCACGCCTTCACCTTGTCGAAGCGGCGGGGCTGGAAATCCTCGTAATGCTCTTCGAGGTCGAACTCGAGTGCGGACGCCCGCTCACCGTTCCTGGCACTTTCCACGAGGGTCGCAAGGTCGCGATAACCATCGGGACCGATCACGAGGCTGAGATGATGAACCCGGTCGAGCAGTTCTGTTCCCATGCGCTGAGCCATGCACCCTGTGACGCCCAGTACAGAATTGGGGCGCATCTTGGACTTGAGCTCACCCAGACGCCCGATGACCCGCTGTTCAGCGTGATCCCTGATCGCGCAGGTGTTGACGAGAATCACGTCTGCGTCGTCGGGCCTGTCCACAGACGCATATCCCGAGTCCGCCAGCTTGCCGAGCATTAGCTCGGAATCGCTGACGTTCATCTGGCAGCCATAGGTCTCTACATAGACCGTGGGTAGTGGATTGGGCATCAGGAGGGAAAGATAGTCAGCGGTAACTCCGAAACTACGCCCAGGTGGTCCTAGCTGATGGCCATTAGTCGTGAGCCTTCCCGCCGGAGCAGCGTGGTGTACCGGCTCCCCCGCTCATGTTCCACGCCCAACTCGACTTCGAGGTAATCCTCAGTCAGTCCACGGCGGCGACTCACCACGACTACGTCGGCAGGATGGTTGACCCTCCTTGCCGCGTAGGCATCGAGCTTGTTCTCCGCACAGGCCCGCAGCTCCGCCGCTCGCTCACGGGCAACTGTACTCGGAACCGCTTCCCTCATTCTCGGCGCAGCTGTTCCCGCCCGCTCTGAAAAGGGAAAGACGTGCAGCGACGTAAATGGAAGTTCCCCGACGAGCGCAACCGTCGCACTGTGGTCAGCATCTGATTCGCCAGGAAAGCCGGTGATTACGTCCGCGCCAAGTCCGAAGACCGGAGCGCGACTCACGATCTCTTCGATTCGCCTGCGATAGCTGTGCGCGGTATACCAGTGCCGGCCCATTCGCTTGAGGACGCGGTCGGACCCGGACTGCAGGGGCGCGTGCAGGTACGGGACGAGCGCCCCACTGGTGTCCTGCAGCATCTCTAGCAGCTGGTCGTCAACCTCTGTCGCTTCCAGCGAAGACAGTCGCAGGCGAACCCCGGGCACCGACACCATCAGGCGCTCGACGAGCTTGCCGAGCGAGCTGTCCGTATCCGAGCCATATGATCCGATGTGCGTCCCGGTGAGGACAATTTCCGGATGCGTCTCGGCGAGCTGCCCGGCCTCGCTCACGATTTCATCTTCGCTGCGCGACCGGTTTCTGCCGCGTGCAACTGTGGTGATACAGAAGGTGCAGTGCTCGTCGCACCCATCCTGTATTCGCAGCAGTGCGCGCGCGCCGCTCTGAGCCCCTGCACGTACTGACCTGTGCGGCAGCTGCAGGGCGGCAGCGAGTCCAGCCAAGTCCGCGGGCGCGACAACTCCGGATACGTTCGGGAGGGCCAGCATCGCTTCCTCCTCTGCTCCCTCGATCACGCGACCGGCCGCACACCCCGTGACGATGTTCCTTATCCCCGCATTTCTGCGGGCAGCCCGTCGAATCCCCTGGCGCAGGTCGGCTTCCGCATCAGCCGTCACCGAACAGCTGTTGAATATCCCGACATCGGCGTCTTCCTCGGAGTCGACCAGCTGCACGTCGTTCACACCGAGCAGTGCCTTGATCTGTTCGCTGTCGTAATGATTCGCTCTGCACCCGTAAGTGCGGAGAAACACCTTCACTGAGGCTGGCTGCCGGCGGGCGAGGCAGGACCGGCGGCCATCATTGCCGGGCGGCGCGGAAGCTCCACATAGAAAGCGCTTCCCTCCCCGGCATTGCTCTTCACCCAGATTCGTCCGCCGTGAAGATCAACGACAAGCTTGCAGAAGGTCAGGCCAAGACCCGAGCTCCGAACGCGTGGAGCGCTTTCGGAGTGCACCTGTCCGAACTTGCGGAAGATGATGTCGTGGTACTCGGGCGGTATTCCGGGACCATCGTCCACCACCGCGAACAACACACTGTCTCCATTTCTACGCGCCGCAATCCGCAGGTTCACCGGCTTTGCGGAGTGTGTCACCGCATTCTGGATAAGATTCGCGAAGACGCGCTTGATGAGGCCCCTGTCACCCTGGAATGAAGGCGCGAGATCGTCCACCTCTATCACGACGCTGGTCTTTTCCTGCTGGAAACGATGATCCCATTCATGACGCAGCTCTTCGACGAACAGCCGCGGATCAATTTCCGAAAGAGCGAGAGTGATTCCTGTCTCCTCGATGCGGGCGACCTCGAGAATGTCTTCGATGAGCGCGAGCAGCTCCTGAGACTTTACCTCCACTTCGGACACGGCTGCCTTCTGCTCTCCTGAAAGCCCGCCGAAATCCCCGTCAGCCAGCATCTCCAGGGTCGCGATGACCGAGGTGAGTGGAGTCTTGAGGTCATGCACGATCATCTTCATCAGGTCGTCGCGGACTTTCTCCAGCTCGCGCAGCTTTCGATAGCTGTCCTCCAGTGCGTCGGTGGTCGCCTTGAGCTTGAGCAGGCTGCGAACCCGGGCACTGAGCAGCAGTCGGTTGTGCGGCTTGGTGAGAAAGTCGTCTCCACCGGCTTCGATCGCTTTTACTCTGTCGGTGGTGTCGTTGAGAGCGGTGACGAAGATCACGGGAATTCTCGCGGTGCGCGCATCCCGCTTGATCCTGCGGCACACCTCGAATCCCGTAGATCTATGGTCAACGCCCAGGTCGCCCGCAGGCATGGCAACGTCGAGAATGCAGAGATCTGGCCGGTACTTGAAAGCGGCTTCCATGGCGGAAGGACCGTCTTCCGCAGTCACCGTGCGAAATCCGATGGCGGTGAGTTGATCGACGAGCAGTTCAATGTTCGCCGGGACGTCGTCCGCGATCAGGATGAGCGGTGACTTCTCCGGCGAATCTGCCATCAGATCAGGGCCTGACCCTCAGCCCTACGCTCACAGTATATGCGCTTTCAACCGCCGGTCCGCGATCGCCGAAGGTGCCGGTGAAACGATTGCCGCGATTGATACCGGCGTCGAGCTGAGCCCGGTCCCGCGCGAACTGAAGCCCGAATCCACCGCCAAATGAGAACTCGTGGACCTGCTGTCCCTGAACTCCGAATGGAAGCCCACGGTATCGTGCGCCCAGTCTGACCTGAAGGAGTCTCGACGCCGACCTGGACGCGGTTGCTTCTGCACCCATGCCTGTGTCCCAGGTGTCGAAGGTCGTCATGTTGGTCCCGAGTGGCTTCAGCGCCGTCCACAGGTCTCTCGAGACGCGTCCCGAAACGCTCAAGCCCGAAATCCCGGAGAACTGCACCGAGCCGCCAAAGCGATCCGGCACCTTGGCTGTGGCCAGGACCGAGTCACCGCCGCGCATGTTCAGGAATCCGCCCTTTCGGCCGGATGCACTGATCGCAAGGATCTGTTTGATGCGCAGCTCAAAACCGCCGGAAACGGCGGCACCGGTGTATGCGAGCACCGACTGCTGGTTGAGCGGGATGAACGATGAACTGTCGCCGAAGGAGACCTGGCTGATCACCCGGTTTTGTCCGGTGAATGCATGCCCCGCGATGCCGAGCCGAAGAATTCCGTTGGGCCGGAATGCAGCCGCGAGGCGGATATCATTGATGCCGCCAAGCGTGCGGAACGTCTCAGTCCCGGAGACGGGCTCGCCTGCAATGGTGTCAGTCAGTGTTGTAATCGCCGAGGCAGACCGGTCCAGAAAGTTTGTCGCGGTGAGCGCAATGGCGGCCCGGCCTCCTATGGCCATGGCAGTTCCAATGAGCGGAAATCGCGATGTCAGCGTATTCGAGGACGTCCCACCCGCAGTCACCTTGCGGAACTCCGGCTGGTACTGGAGATACAGAACCGGGGTGACCCAGTTGGCGATCGACGCATCGTTGACGGTGCTCTGTGCGTCGAACTCGGCATTGCCACCGCCAAGCGCCGAGGAGCGGGCGCTGAGCTCTCCGGCAGGATAGCCGAGACCCTGGGTGCTCAGGTTTCCCTGCGCAGCGGATACCGCAGGTACGAATGCAAACGCTGCTGCTGTGAGGAAACGCTTCATGGTCTTCCGAAGGATGATCGGGGAGTGTAGCTGATTTCCAGTCTGGGTCTCAGATTGGCGGGTGCTTCCATTGAGTAGAAACGTGCTTCGGCAATCGAGACGCCTTCCGCACCTGAACGAAGCACCAGGACGCGCGCCGTGGTCGCCGGCTGCAGCCTCCACGCGTGCATGGCGACCGCAATCTCGATTCGGCGGGGACCCGATTCGCGGACCGGCACCAGCACTGAATCGATTGGCGCGACATTCCGGTCGAGTGTGACGCGCGCCGCCCGCGCTACATCCGTAACTGTTGCAGCCGCAGCGCCGACCAGCGGAATGAGATTCACTGTGTCCGCGAGTCCCAGCTCAGTGTTCGGGATCTGCGTGAGAATCAGGCGCGCACGCACCACGATCGACGAGTCCACGATCCCCTGCGGGATATTGAAGCGCAGGTATGCAAGACGCGCAGGATACCCGCCGACATTGATGCCGGTCACCGGTCCCGGAGGAGGAATCCTGACAGCAAGCGTATAGTCCTGGAACGCACTGGACTTGCCGATGTCATTTACCGGGGTGCTCGACACCGGAAGTACGACCAGCCGCCGGATCGCTGTATCGGGCGTCACACGGAACGACACCTTTGAACCACCACCCGTCTCGGTCGCAAAGATTCCGAACTGGGTAGATGCATTGCGCGCCCGGATGCCGATGCGAAGCCGCTTGCGGTTCTGAGCCTTGTCGAGAATGACAGCATTGCTGATGGAAATCCTGAGCGAATCCTTCAAGCTGTCTTTCGGTATCGTGCGCGTGCCGATCAACCGGCTTTCGGTAAAGAGCGCTGCGACATCGGTCTGGTTCGGATCCGTTCCATCCACATCATAGGCGTCGATAATGACTGGATTCGGCAGGATCGATCCCCTCATATCCAGCCGTACCGTGAGGAACGCGCTGTCCACGGTGGTGATGTCGGCAGAGTCGATGATGTTCGCCTTGGCGTAGCGCGAGGGCACAGTGTCAAAGCGAATGATTGCGCGCGAGTCGAGAGTGTCGCCACGATTGCCAACGAACAGGAACGGCTCGGTTGCGAACTCACCCGCTGCACTGACGGTGGTATCGAATACGACCGGCTCGATTACCAGAGTCTGGATGGGCGCGCCCTGCCCGGTGCACAGATCAGGGCAACCCGCGATCGAGTTGAGTTTTTCGGTGCACGCGCCGGCGACAGAGAGCAGGAGCAGAGCGCCAATCGGTGCAATACGGCGGACAGCTTTCATCAGTTCTTTCCTGCCGAGGCGTCGAGGACGAACACTTCCGGAAGCAGCTCCTTCAGGGTCCACCGGGCGCTGCGACCGTCACGCGTGTAGGTGCAGATGACGATCCCGGGTGAGAACTCGTTCAGCACCTGCCTGCATCCGCCGCAGGGCGGAGTTGGACGGTCGGCCTCAGTCGCGATTGCGATTTCCGTGAAGGTGCGAAAGCCCATGGACACTGCGCGCGACACGGCGACATGCTCCGCACATACCGACATGGGAAACGAAGCGTTCTCGACATTGGTGCCGGTGATTACTTCACCGGTAGACGTACAAAGAGCGGCACCTACCCGGAAACCCGAGTAGGGAGCATATGACTGCTCCATTACTTCAAAAGCCGCGTCTTTAAGACTCGTGTTTTCTTTCACTTACTCATCATCGAAGGTAAAAAAGAAGTTCCTTTGCCCCTGAATTCGACACCCAGCCACTCCGCAACCGTGGCTCCGAGGTCGGAAAAGGTCTTTCGCACTCCCAGGTCAACGGCGGCGACACCCTTCCCCATCGCGAGAACCGGTACATTCTCGCGCGCATGATCGGAGGAAGCTGTCGTTGGATCGTTGCCATGATCTGCCGTTATGAAGAGCAGATCCCCCTCGCGCATAGCAGAAACGAGCGAAGGAAGCTCGCCGTCGAACTCACGGAGAGCTCTATAGAACCCCGCGACATCATTTCTGTGCCCGTAGAGCTGGTCGAAATCTACTAGGTTGGCGAACAGGAACCCACCGCCTTCACCCTCTAGCCAGCGCCTTATTTCACCTATTCCCTCGGCATTGGATGACGTGTGGTGCGCCTTGAGTGATCTGCCGGCAAACAAATCGTCGGTTTTCCCTACTCCATGGCGCTCGATCCCTGCCGTGGCGAGCGCGTCCAGCAGCGTCTCATCGGGAGGCTCGATCGAGAAGTCGCGCCTGTTTGCGGTGCGCCTGAACTGTCCCGCGGCACCCACGAAGGGGCGGGCAATGACACGCGATACATCGAAGGGCGGTTTCAGGAATGCCCGAGCCTTCTCGCAAGCAGCGTACAGCTCATCCAGCGAGATCACTTCCTCATGTGCTGCTACCTGAAATACAGAATCCGCCGATGTGTACACAATCCACGATCCGGACCTCACGTGCTCGGCACCGAACTGCGCCATTACATCGGTTCCACTTCCAACGACGTTGCCGATAACCTTTCGTCCGGTAGCGGCTTCAAAGCGCTCGATTACCTCAGCTGGAAATCCCTGCGGGAATGTCGGGAATGCCTTGGCGAGATGCACACCAGCGATCTCCCAGTGGCCCGTCGTGCTGTCCTTTCCACCTGAAGCAGGCTGCATCATCCCGAACGCTCCCCTTGGGTTCGGCGCCGGATGCAATCCGAGCAGCGGCTTGATGTTCCCAAGGCCGGCCGCAGCGAGGTTCGGCAAGTCCAGCCCGCCAACTTCGCGCGCTACGTTGCCGAGGGTGTCGCTCCCTGTGTCACCGTAAGCGCGGGCATCGGGAGCTTCACCGATGCCTACGCCGTCGAGCACAATGATCGCCGCGCGACGTTTCACGAGCGGTAAACGCGTTTGATCCGATTGCGCAGACCTGTGAGAATTTCGTACGGTGACATGTCAGCCCAGTCCGCGATCTGTTGGATTGTGATCGTGCGCGATCCACTCGTCCCGATAAGGGTAATCACATCGCCGACTTTACAATCGACGCCGGTCACATCGAACATGGTCATGTCCATTGTGACACGTCCTGTCACATGAACCGTTTCCCCGTTGAGCAAAGCCGTGGACCTGTTGCTCAGCGCGCGCGGATATCCGTCAGCATAGCCTGCCGCGACAGTCGCTACTCTCATCGGTTTGCCGGCCACGAATGTCGCGTCGTAGCTCACTGTGTCACCCGCTTCGAGAGTTCGTATCTCCACGATCGAGGCGCGAAAGTGCACAACCGGCTGGGGCTGGTGGTCGGTGCCGCTTCCAACGCCGTACAGGAAGATGCCCGGCCTCACGACGCTCCACCTGCTCGGCGCGCAGCGAACTATGGCAGCGCTGGCTTCCGCATGCAGCATGGTCGGTTTGCGCGGCAGGGCATCTATTGCCTCCTGGAACCTCGCCAACTGCACCTCGAGCGATCCGTCATCCAGCTGCGCAGAATGAAAATGGGTGAACGCCCCTTCAGGCTCATGGGCGGCAAGCACGCTGGAAAGACCGGAGAGGTCGCGCCATTGCACCCCTGCCCTGCTCATGCCGGTGTCTATGGAAAGCTGCCAGGGCAGTCCGCGCGCGCTCCATCCGCGAATCTGCGCTTCACTTGAAAGCGCGGGAGTGAGCCCGTGCTCCGCCATCGCGTCATGCTCGGCGTCCAGCGTCGGCGTGAACACGATGATCGGGCGGGAAATCCCTGCCGCCCTGAGTTCTGCGCCCTCGTCCACAGTCGCAACGCCATATCCCCATGGATCGAGTGATTCAAGCGCGCGCACCACGGGAATCGCGCCCAGCCCATATGCATCCGCCTTCACCATTGGGATGAGGGGAACAGAGGCCAGCCGGGCGATTGCCGCCCCATTCTGCTGCAACGCGCCAAGATCGATTTCGATCCAGGCGCGCTCGATTTCACTGTGCATTGACGCGTTGTTCGCGGAGCGGGTAGTATACCGATTCACACCCTGTCCTTCAAGCAAATACATGTCATCAAAGCCCTCTCTGGACGATACCCTGGAGCTGATGCGCGACCTTCGCTCCCGGTGCGAATGGGACGCCTCCCAGACCCACGACAGCCTGCGCCCGTATCTGATCGAGGAATCCCACGAGCTGGACGAAGCAATTCAGTCGGGCGACGACAACCTGATTCGTGAAGAGCTTGGCGATGTTCTGCTTCAGGTTCTCTTTCACTCGGTGGTGGCGGAAGAGCGCGGTGCGTTCGCCTTCAGTGACGTTGCGGAAGGCCTCATCACGAAGATGAAGGGCCGCCATCCTCACCTCTACGGAGACGGCGTGAAGGAGCCGTGGGAGAAAATGAAATCTAAGAAGCGGGAATCCATTGCCGACGGCCTGCCGGCAGGGCTCCCGCCCCTGCACCGTGCGCACCGACTCCAGGACCGCGCCGCCGGTGTAGGGTTTGACTGGCCAAACCTGGACGGGCCTCTCGAAAAGGTGCAGGAGGAGCTGGCCGAAGTTCAGAGAGAACTCACGGAATCGCCGCCCAAGACGACCGCCAGCGGGGCTCCGGTTCTCGACCGTGAGCACGCGATGCTGGAAGCGGAAATCGGGGATTTACTGTTCGCCTGCGTCAATCTTGCGCGCAAGGCGGGCGTGCATGCCTCGCTGGCTCTTGATAAGGCGAACGCGAAGTTCGAGCGGAGATTCGCGCGGGTCGAAGCGCTCGCAAAGGAAAAAGGCCTCGACGTGGGGACGGCGGGGCTCGAAGCGTTGGACAGGCTTTGGGATGTGGCTAAGAGTGAGGAAACAGCAACGTAAGAACTACAAGCCTGGAGCAGCTCGCCAACAGCCGGCGGCCTGGAGCCAGCCCCAAGCCGCAAGCTAGCTGCTTCCGGCTCCCAGCTTGTAGTTCTTAAGTGGCAGTTTCTTAAGCGGCAGTTCTTACGGCCTCAGCCTGTTCATCGTCCTCGGAAACGCGATCGCCTCACGCACATGCGGAATACCGCATATCCATCCGACGGTCCGCTCGAGTCCAAGGCCAAAGCCGGAGTGCACGAATGTGCCGTATTTCCGGAGATCGAGGTACCAGCCGTAGGCCTCCACCGGCAGCCCTTCTTCGTGGATGCGCGCGAGCAGCTTGTCGTAGTTGTCTTCGCGCTGTGATCCGCCGATGATCTCCCCGTACCCCTCAGGCGCGAGGCAGTCGTCGCAGAGCACTGTGCGAGGATCGTCCGGGTTTTCCTTCATGTAGAAGGCTTTCGCCTCCTTGGGGTAATTGAAGATGAAGATCGGCCTGTCATGGTCCTCGACCAGCAGGGCCTCATCCTCAGCGCCAAGGTCGGCACCCCACTCGATGGAGCTGCCTTTCTTCTGAAGAATCTTCACCGCGTCCGTGTAGTCGATTCTCGGAAAGGGCGCGACGACACTCTCCAGTTTGGATATGTCGCGTTCCAGCTCTGTGAGTTCGGGCCGGCGGCGCTCGAGACAACGCTGGACCAGGTATGAAACGAACTCCTCCTGGAGGCGCATGTTGTCATTCGAATCGTTGAAAGCAACCTCGGGCTCCACCATCCAGAACTCGGTGAGATGCCGGCGCGTTTTCGACTTTTCGGCACGGAAGGTCGGCCCGAAACAATAAATCTTGCCGAATGCAGCCGCCGCTGCCTCCCCGTACAACTGGCCGGTCTGGGCGAGGTAGGCGGTGCCTTCATCGAAGTATTCCGTTGAAAAGAGCCCGCTCCGTTCGCCAATCGCGGCCGTCAGGATCGGGGTATCAACGAGGGTGAAATCGCGCTCGTAGAAGAAGTCACGGATTCCCTGCTCCACCTCATGGCGGATCTTCGCTATTGCCCGCTGGCGTGGGCTCCTGAGCCAGAAGTGGCGGTTATCCAGCAGGAAGTCGATGCCATGTTCCTTCGGCTGGATTGGATAGTCTAGAGGACTGGGGCCGATGACTTCGAGATCGGACAACCCCAGCTCATATCCGCCCGGGGCGCGCGCATCAGCACGAACTTCGCCGGCAACATCGACAGAAGTCTCGAGAGTCAGCTGTCCAAACCGTTCCCACACCTCAGGTGTGACGGTATTTTTCACAAGCACGGTCTGCAACAGTCCGCTGCCATCGCGCATGACCACGAAAGCGACCTTGCCTGACGAGCGGAGATGCGTAACCCATCCACGCACGCGGACAGTTTGGCCCGTGTGCGAACTCAGCTCGGATATTCGGGAATAAGGAAGCGTCATTGAGGAACTGTAATAGAGCGAAAGTGGGCGGCAAAGTAGGATTGCCTTCCGGGAGTGTCAACGTCCGGTGAGTCTTCGTGCGCGAATCGTGCTCGGTCTCGTCGCAATTGCGGCGATCCTCCTCATCCCCTTTGGCTATGCCCTGCGTTCTATCGAGAACCTGCACAATACGACCCGTGCACTCCGGGATCGTGAATTCGCCGCGTCACTGCTGCTCGGGGCCTTCCGTGAGGTAACCGAAGATCTTGACCGGGCCGAGGATGCCCTTCTGTTTCTCCATGACCGGGCCAGCAGCGCGCGCATGGAGAATACGCTCAAGCATGTGGAAGTCATGGCCGACTCCCTCCGTATCTACGGACTCGCACCTACAGGGGAGGCCATCACAGCTGCGACCACCCGGACCCGCACGGCTGCTGCAGCGGAGCTGACAGCGGCGGCCGCCGGCCAGGCGATGGCGGCGGAAAAGATCTCGGTTGAACAAACGCGACCTGCCATCGCCGACATCAAGCAGGCAATCGGGGAGGGCGAAGTCACTCTCCGCAATCGAACTGTGGCCCGAGTTGATACGGCGACCATTTTTGCGGATCGCGCGCAGAGGGTTGGAATGGCCGCGCTGGGCGTCGCAATACTTTTTGCCGCTCTGCTCGCGTACTGGCTGGCCCGAAGCATCAGCCGCCCTGTATATGAGCTCGATCGCGGAATGAGGGCGGTCGCCGAGGGTGATTTCTCTGTTCCCCTGGAATATTCATCCAAACGCAAGGACGAGTTTGGGCGTCTCAGCGCGAGCTACGCTTCCATGGCTACCCAGCTGGCAGAACTGGACCGCATGAAAGCCGAGTTCATTTCCGTGGCGTCGCACGAGCTGAAGACGCCGATCAACGTAATCCTTGGCTATGTCGAGCTCCTTCAGGACAAGGTTTACGGTGACGTCACTCCGAAGCAGCAGGAAATTCTCGGCACCGTCATCAAGCAGGCGAACAGCCTGACGCGCCTGGTGAAAAGGCTGCTCGACATCAGCCGGTTCGAAGCGAGCGGCGGCAAGCTCGATACACGCGACATCCCCCTTGGCCGTTTCCTTACCAACATGGAGTCCTCATTTCGCGTGTTGGCTCACCAGCGCGGCATCGACTTCTCCATCTGTCATGCGGACAACCTTCCCGAGACCGTGCACTGGGACGAGGATCGGATGAACGAGGTGATTGGCAACCTGCTCTCGAACGCATTCAAGTTTACGCCGCGCGACGGATCAGTTATCCTTGAAGTCGAGCGCGTGGATGAGTCGGTTCGTATCACTGTCGGAGATACGGGAGCCGGAATCGATCCGGAGCAGCTTAAGCATGTTTTCCAGAAGTTCTTCCAGGCCGACAATCAGGCACAGGCGGCGGTAAAGGGCACCGGCCTGGGCCTGGCGATTGCAAAAGAAATCGTCGAGGCACATCGCGGAACAATCACCGTGGAAAGCAAGCGCGGGTCCGGCTCGAAGTTCACAGTCGTTCTTCCAATCGTTGTCGATTCCCGGCGTCGTCCTGTTGTCACGCAGTCCTAACAAGAAATCCGTGATTCGTAAATTCCTTGCTCTCGCAATTCTTCTCACCGCCGCCTGCGCGCCCGTCAACCGGCTGCGCACGCCCTCGTATGTAACCGAGTGGCCGATCGCTGTACGCCGCGCCACGCTCGCGGCGGATTCAGGGAACTATGCCGGCGCTGAAAGAATTCTTGCAGACTATGTGACAAAGAATCCGCGCACACGCGAGGCGCGCGAGACGCTCTTCTGGCAGGCGATGTTCAAGCTTGATCCGGGCAATACCTCGGCGGGATCTTTGCCCGAGGGGCTGGCGACGCTCGACAAGTATCTCGCAGACACATCCACGGTCGCGTACCGGGCAGAAGCGACCATCCTCAAGCGGCTCGCAGTCACGACACAGGTGCTTCAGGCGAAAGTGATGACGCCGCCTGTAAAGGACACTGCTGCGGTTAAGACCGGTACCGAGCGCGACGCTGAAATCGCGGCATTGCGTGCCGAGCTCGCCAAGACGACGGCGGAGCTGGAGCGAATCAAGAAGCGCCTGGCCAACCCCAACAAATAAAGAGCTATTGGCCGATAGCTTTGAGCTATCAGCTTCAAGCTCGTAGTTGCTCTCAGTAAAGAAAAACCGAGCTTGAAGCCAATAGCTCGACGCTGCCAGCTCGAAGCTGTTTTATCATCCCACCCTGAACAGCTCCAGAGCCCTCGCATACCTCTGCGAGAGTATTCGCTTGATCCCGGCGTTCACCGGAGACGAAAGCTCGGGATCCTCCACAAGCAGCTCTTCTGCCGCCACGCGGGCCTGAACGCCCAACCGCTCATCCCGAATCGGGTCCGCAATTCGAAACCCGGCGATGCCGCTCTGCTCCTGACCAAAGAGGTTTCCCATTCCGCGCATTCGCAGATCCGCCCGCGCGATCTCGAAGCCATCGTCCGTCTCGACAAATATCCGCAGCCGGTCGGCTGCCTCCGGACTTACATCTCCAAGCAGAATGCAGAAAGAGGCCTCGGCACCCCTGCCCACCCGGCCGCGTAGCTGGTGAAGCTGCGAAAGCCCGAACCGCTCCGGGTGCTCGATCAACATCACCGTTGCATTGGGTACATCGATTCCGACTTCGATCACGGTGGTCGCGACCAGAATATCGATCTTGCCGTCCCGGAACTCACGCATGATCGCATCGCGTTCCGCGGCAGCAATCCTTCCATGAATGAGCCCCACACGCCGGCCCGAGAACGGACCCGCTGCGAGTGACTCATACATGGTGGTCGCGGCCTTGAGATCGGTTTTCTCCGACTCCTCGATCACAGGGTACACGATATACGCCTGTCTTCCCTTGCCGGTCTCGTTGGCCACGAATTCCAGCACACGGCTTCGAGCCGACCCGGGCCGCATTACGGTGGAGATGGGCTGCCTTCCGGCGGGACGCTCCGTCAGGGTGCTCACGTCCAGATCCCCGTACATCGTCAGTGCGAGCGACCGCGGGATTGGAGTGGCGCTCATGAGGAGAATGTCGGGCATTTCACCTTTCGCGCTCAGCGCAGCACGCTGCTCCACTCCAAAGCGATGCTGCTCATCGATCGTTGCGAAGCCGAGCCGGCCAAACACAGTGTCGGCCTGCACCAGGGCGTGCGTTCCAATGACCAGCAGCGGATCGGACGACGCAGTTTTCTCCGCCGCCTGCCTTCTGACCTTCGGAGCCTGGCTTCCCGTTATCAGCAAGGGCTCGATTCCGACAGGCGCCAGCATTTTTCCCACGCTCCTGAAGTGCTGCTCTGCCAGCAGCTCGGTTGGAGCCATTATCGCCGCCTGGTATCCGTTCTCCATGGCGAGCAGGCAGGCGAAGAGCGCCACGATCGTCTTGCCGCTGCCGACGTCGCCCTGCAGCAGCCGGTGCATGCGCTTGTCGCTGCACATATCCCCCACAATCTCCTTGATCGCGAGCAGCTGGGAATTGGTCAGGGCGAAGGGCAGAGCCTCGCGAAGCTTTGTCGTTAGGTCCCGGCGATTGCGGAAGGAGATGCCGATGCGCCGCTGCCGGGCGATCATGTTGGCGCGGCGGTGAAGTATGTGGAGAAAGAGCAGCTCCTCGAACGCGAGCCTCTCCCGGCCCCGCATCGCCTCGGACAGCGACTTCGGTCTGTGCACCATCCTGAAAGCGTCGCCGAGGTCGGGCAGCTCGGAGGCATCCAGGATCCTGCGCGGCAGATACTCCTTCACGTTTTCCAGCAGTGCGTCGAGGTTGGCCTCGACGATCGCTCTCACTGCCTTGAATGAAAGTCCCTCGGTTGCTGGATACACCGAGAGAACGCGACCCCCGGTGAGGCCCGACTCCTCCGGCCCGAGGTTCACGAACTCCCTCGGACTCAGCTGGCGTCCGTGAAAGAATCGCACGACACCGGTGAGCAGCAGGTTGTCATTCTTCTGGATTGAGCGGTCGAGGAAGGGTTGCCCCGGCCATGACACCTCGATCATTCCGGAATCATCGCGCACAACCGCCTGAAAGATTCTCAGGCCCTTTCTCGTTGGGATGATTCCCTTGGAGATCACCTGGCCTACGATGGTTGCATCGTCCCCGATCTGCAGGGATGAGATGGGGCGGACGGTGCTCGCATCCTCATACCTGTGCGGAATATGGTAAAGCAGGTCACCGGCAAGCACGATACCCAGTCGCCGCAGCAACTCCACGCGGTTTGGGCCAACCCCCTTGAGAAAGTTGGCCGGCATTTCCAGTGAAGCCTTCGACGCGCGTGCGATGCCCTTCCCCCGTTCAGGCGTGGTCAGTCCTCCAGGAGCGACGATGCAAAGTCAGCAGCATTGAACGGTTCGAGGTCCCCCGCCTGCTCGCCGGTGCCTATGAATTTCACGGGGATGTTCAGCGCTTCGTGCACGGCTACGACCACTCCCCCGCGCGCAGTTCCGTCCAGCTTGGTGACCACTATCCCGGAGACCGGAACCGCTTCCGAAAAAGTCTTGGCCTGCGCGATTGCATTTTGTCCGATGGTTCCATCCAGCACCAGCAGCGATTCGTGGGGTGCACCCGGGAGACGCTTTGCGATCACGCGGTTGATCTTCTTCAGCTCCTCCATCAGCGAAGAGCTGGTGTGAAGTCTGCCCGCAGTGTCAACGATCACGACATCGATTCCTTTCGTGACTCCTGCATCGATTGCCTGGAACGCAACTGCCGCCGGGTCGGAGCCGGGCTGCCCGCCCACGAATTCGGCGCCGGTCCGTGACGCCCATGTACGAAGCTGGTCGATGGCGCCGGCCCTGAAGGTGTCTGCGGCGCCAACAAGCACAGATTTTCCCTCCTTGCGCAGGCGTGACGAAAGCTTTCCGATGAATGTCGTTTTTCCGGCTCCATTCACGCCGAGCACGAGAATCACCGCAGGCGTTCCCGCGAGCTGAAGCGTCGAGTCGCTGTTCCCCGTGGTCAGTGCCTCCTGAATGCCAGCGTGAAGCGCATTCATGAAGTCGTCCTGGGTCTTGATGAACCCGCGCTTCGCCTTGTGCTCCACTTCGGCGACGAGCTTCATCGTCGTCGTAACGCCGAAGTCTGCCTCGAGAAGCAGGGCCTCGAGCGACTCAAGCGAGCCCTGGATGGTCGAGCCGCGGGCGATCGCCGTGACATCGGTAAGTGCAACGTCCTTGATTTTTTGCCAGAGGGAGCGGCGAGGGAGATCACCCTCTTTTCGAAGCAGTCTGCTCATGTATTGAAAGTTACCGGATTTGGGCGGACTGGTGTTCTGATCTGATGTGAAGCGACCCGGTTCCAGTCAGGGCAAAAAAAAGCGCCACCATCGAGGCGGCGCGTTTCAAACTTTGATACGGGAGCGTCAGTCGGCGCCGGCTGGCTTGTATGCAAGCAGCGAGGCGAGTGTGTTGTCACGCAGGCGCTGAAAGGTCGGCTGCTCGCGCGATGGAATCGGCTCTCCGCCGCGCATTCTCAGGGCAACGCGTGGATCGCGCTGACGCCCGCCGACGAGAATTTCAAAATGCAGGTGCGGACCAGTGGCCAGCCCCGTCATGCCTACATAGCCAATCGTTCTTCCGATATTGACCCGCGTGCCGCGGCGAACTCCGCGCGCAAAGCCGCGCAGGTGTCCGTACCTGCTCACGAAACCATTGCGGTGCTTGATCTCGACGACGTTGCCATAACCGCCCTTCCGACCTGCGAACACAACGATGCCATCTCCAATCGTACGCACGGGAGTTCCCGAGTTTGCCGCGTAGTCGGTGCCGGCATGGTTACGCCATCTGCCGAGTACCGGATGAAAGCGCATGCCGAAAAAGCTGGAGATTCTGCGGAAGGCTACCGGAGCGCGGAGGAAAGCCGCACGCAGGGACCGGCCGTTGGAATCGAAGTACTCGCCGCTGGTGGAGTTGCTCTTGAAATGAATCGCGTCGTACTCACTCCCCGAAAGGGCGAGGCGGGCTGCCAGAACCTTGTTGACCATCACTGCGCCGTTTGGCTTCTCGACGCGCTCTACGAGGACGTGAAAACGATCCCCATCCTGGAGATCACGGCTCATGTCCACGCGATACTCGAAGATGTCCGCCAGTGAGAACGCGAGGCCGTTGCGTGCGCTCCGCGGAAGCTCCTGGCCTGCTGCCTTGTCGATTGCGTTGAACAGATTGGAGTGAATTACACCAGCTACGACCAGAGTATCGATCTTGTCCTTGTCGTTCGCGACGACAACGAGCGGGGCAACCGTTACTTCAGGCGCGATCTCGTTGGCGGTCTCATGAACGAAGTCGAACAACGACGCAACGCTCGCCGGCGCTTTCAGCGATGGCGAAGAGGGTAGAGGCGGAGTGGCTCGCATTGCAACAAATGCGAGCCCGCCAACTATCGAATAAGTGAGAAGTCGTGCGGTTGCAGCCTTCAATCCATCTGTCTCCGAATGAATGTCGGTATTTCCATGTCGCTCAAATCCTGCTGCCCGCCGTCAATCTTGTCCTGTGCAGACGACGGTGGGTTCAGTGGAGTAACGCGCCGAGCAATATCGCCACTCGGCACCGTTCGCGAAATACCGGGATTCGGTCTGGCCATCTTCTGATTCGGGAATGGGATGACCGACGGGATGGATTTTGCTTGCATTCCCGTATTGGCCGTCGCTGACGGAGCCAGGGCTCCCTGGACAGCGCGGTCAAACCCTGTCGCGATAACAGTCACGCGGATCTCGCCCTGCATGGCAGGCTCGTGTACCGCACCAAAGATGATTTCGGCTTCTTCGCCGACAGCATCGTGGATGATTTCGTTGATCTGGTGCACTTCACCGAGGGTGAGGTCTGCGCCGCCGGTGATGTTGACCAGCACGCCAGTCGCGCCGGAGATGGAAACGTTGTCGAGGAGGGGGCTGGCAATCGCCTGCTGGGCAGCTTCCACCGCGCGGTTCTCACCACGGCCCATTCCCGTTCCCATCAATGCGGATCCGCCCGCCTGCATCACGGTGCGAACGTCTGCAAAGTCCACGTTCACCAGGCCGGTCACGCTGATCAGCGACGAAATGCCCTGTGTAGCGTGCAGAAGAACTTCGTCCGCTTTCTTGAGTGCGTCCTGGAAGGGGATTCCCTTCCCAACCACTGCGAGAAGACGCTCGTTCGGCACCACGATCATCGTGTCGACATGCTTGCGCATTTCGGCAATTCCGAGCTCGGCCTGACGCATGCGCTTCCGGCCTTCGAACAGGAAGGGCTTGGTGACGATGCCCACCGTGAGCGCGCCGGCCTCACGTGCCAGCTCACACACCACCGGCGCGGCTCCGGTACCTGTGCCGCCACCCATTCCGCAGGTGACGAAGACCAGGTCCGAGTTCGCGATCATGCGCGCCACTTCGTCCCGTGATTCCTCGATTGCCTGCTTGCCGATGTCGGGACGGGCGCCAGCACCCAGTCCGCGGGTGAGCTTCTTTCCAATCTGGACTTTCGCGTCCGACTTGGAATTCAAGAGGGCCTGAGCGTCGGTATTGACCGATATGAACTCGACGCCTTCGAGGTGTTCTTCGATCATGCGATTGACGGCATTGCCGCCACCGCCACCGACGCCCACGACCTTCATGCGGGCGTTCTGCGATGCGCTCTCCTCGAACTCGAAATTCATCGCGCTATTTACTCCAGTGCAGCGGGAAGGTTTTGTGGATAAAGTCGATTGCCAATATATGACACCCTTCTACGCTGTATCAATACGCAACTTCACGTTTTACGACATTTCTGCCAGCTCGGAAAAGGTGGTGTTTTCCACAATGGAGACCAAGCAAGAAATGTTAGTGACTTTTGAGGGGCGAAGCGCGTCACGATTTTCCGGGCACACGCGAATCCGAGCAAGCCCTCTCGTGCAGTAAAGTTTGCCCTCCGGGCGGGTTACACGTAGGACACGTAGGAAAGGCAAGCAGGACACGTAGGACGGCCAGTGCAACTGCAAGAAAATGGGGGAACTGCACACGCACTCTAAGAGTCGTTGCCGTTCCCCCAATATCAGTTGCAGTTGTC
>JAKFCC010000249.1:0-7845 GCA_036676795.1 Gemmatimonadota bacterium | reverse complement strand
GTCAAGCCCAGCACCAGAATGTTTTTCACGCTTGAAGGTCAGGAAGACACTCGAACCTGTCAACCTGAGCGAGTTATCTTTGAATTAGATGAGCGCCGCCAGCGAACTACTTCCCCTCGATCCTTTCGGTCGCCGACGCCTTAAGCTCGCGTTTGTCGGTACCCACGGTGTCGGCAAGACAACGCTCTGCTTCGACCTGGCCTCCCAGCTCAAGCGCCTGGATCTGGGCGTAGAGATTGTGAAGGAAGTTGCGAGGCGATGCCCGCTTCCGATCAACGAAGACACCACTCTTGATGCGCAGGCATGGATTCTTCACACACAGATTGCCGAAGAACTCGAAGCGTGCGCCCGCTATGAAGCGGTGATTTGCGACCGTTCCGTTCTCGACAATTACGCGTATCTGGTCGCGCGCGTGGGCCGCAGACCGGATCTCGACCAGCTGGTAGGAAGCTGGATACGTGGATACAGCGCGCTCTTCAAGGTCCCGGTGCTCGGCGCTCCCTCATTCGACGGGATGCGCGCGGTGAGCAGGACTTTTCAGATGGAGATCGACCATACCATCGATCGCCTGGTGCGCGATTTCGAGGTCGATGTTCTGCCGCTGGAGCCGACAGACAGGGATGGCTGGATTCCCGTTGTCATGGAAACTCTCGGAATGCCCAAGTATCCGCAGCAGACCGATCTATTCGGCGGGAATTCCGGAAACTAGTCCAGGTAGGGATAATCGGGATCGCGCAGGCGAATCGCGCGAGCCGTTGCCTCGGGACCCGCAATTTCCGTCGCAAGATCCATCAGTCCCTGACTGAGGTGCTCACCATATCGCACAAGACTCGCTGCGCGCGCCTTTCTCGCCAACAGGAAGGCGAGAAACGGTTTGTCGGCCTTGTCGATGTTGCACGCCGGGCAGGAGAGAACCAGGTTGTCGCGCCGGTCGTATGCCGTCTTTCCTTTTCGGGGCGTTACATGGTCCAGTGTGATCAGCGCCGGCTTGATCTTGCGCTCGCAATATGCGCACACTGGGCCGTGGCGCTTGAGCAGCCACTGACGCGTCTCGATGTAGGCGTTGCGCGACGTTGGCTGCGAAGTGTGCTGGGATTTTCTGGGACCGCCGCCCGGTGATCTGCGGCGGCGTGAGGGACCAGTGGGCATATCCGAAGCTAACTCGTTTTACGATTGGCCACAGTCGCCCGCAGCTCCTGCCTCATGCCTCGGTCGCGTCTACGCTCCGCACGGGGCGGGAAAAGAGGCGCGCGATAAAGGGCGTGACCAGAACCGTGACGCCAAGCCGAATTGGCTGAGTGAGCTTGGTAAGCAAATACGCCGCGGTCCAGATTCCAGCTTCACCCACGAGCCCCTCAGGCGTCCACCCCATCTTGATGGCGAGGTAGAAAGCAAACAGAACGATCATGTGAAGCGTGAGATAAACGACCACTGCGATCGTTCCGTATTGTGCCAGGATTCGTCTTAGAGTCCGCATTGACCTGTCGGGTGTGGTAAAAAGCCTGCCTGAAAACTAACGCAGGAACATTGCCCGGTGTTTCAACTTTTCGCCGTATTCCCCGTCAGGTGGCGAATGGCTCCAGCGAGTCGAAGATCGCCTGCTCTTCCGCGTTCATCTCCGGCGTGATGTCCGCGAACAGGGGCGTGCTCAGGTAGCGCTCGCCGGTGTCCGGAAGCATCGCGAGGATCGTGGAACCCTTTGGGGCTTCGTTCGCGACCTGCAGGGCCGCAAAGAATGTCCCGCCCGCTGAGGTCCCGACGAAGATGCCTTCTTTCTGCGCCAGCTCCCTGCTGCACCGCATCGCATCCGCGCCGGGCACCGTTATTACGCTATCCACGAACCCGGAATCGAGTGCATCGCCAGCAAGCTTGGGAATGAAGTCGGGACTCCAACCCTGGATCGGATGCGGCTTCCACGCGGTGTGTCTCGATGAAGGCGAACCGTCCCTCTCACGCGGCTGCTTGTCGCCACTGCTCACCAGCGGTGCGTCCGCCGGCTCGGCCAGAACAATCTTCGTCTCGGGTCGCTCCTTCCTGAGGACGCGGCCCACACCCTTGAGCGTTCCGCCGGTGCCGAACCCGGTAACCCAGTAGTCCAGCCTCATCCCGCTGAAGTCAGCCAGGATCTCCTGCGCCGTCGTGCGCGTGTGGATGTCAGCATTGGCTTCATTCTCGAACTGTCTCGTCAGAAACCAGCCATTCTTTTTCGCGAGTTCCACGGCCTTCCTCACCATTCCTGTTGCGCCTGCCGGTGCCGGCGTGAGCACAACCTTCGCGCCGAGAAAGCGCATGAGGCGGCGGCGCTCAACACTGAAGGATTCGGCCATGAGGACTACGAGCGGATAACCCTTTGCCGCACAGACCATGGCGAGTCCGATTCCCGTGTTACCGCTGCTGGCTTCGACAACAGTCATTCCCGGTTTCAGCTCACCGCTCTTTTCCGCGGCCTCGATCACGCCGAGAGCGAGCCGGTCTTTCACGGAGCCCAGCGGGTTGAAAGCTTCGACTTTTACGTACAGGTCGACGCCGGAAGGAGCCAGGCGGTTGATTCGGACAACAGGAGTGTCCCCCACCGTCTCGAGGATATTGGAATATCGGGTCATGGTATTCTCACAAGGGGAGTCGCGGCCAGCCAGTGGATACTAATCAAGACTGAACCGTGTTGTTCGCTACGCGCCGGCCCGACTGTTCTGGAAAGGTGTAATGCAGCTCTGCGAATCCAGTTCCAATCGCCCGCGCTGAAACGAGCTGCATCGGAGGACTGATGATCTTGCGTGGAAAGAGCGGCTTTCCTTCGGCCAGCGTTACAGATCCAACCTGTACGAACATCTCATCCAGCAGTCCCGCGTCATGGAACTGCCCGGCCAGCTCACCCCCGCCCACAATCCACACATTCTTTCCACCTGCGGCGTAACTCATGGCAGCATGTACTGGTGCTACATCACCCTCCACGAACCTGATGTCCGCCCCGGGCACTCCCGGAAGTTTTCGCGTGGTAAACACCCACGCCGGCATGTCGTAGGGCCAGGGACCGGGCTGGTCTGCTTCGGGGCCGATGACGTGCCGCAGCATCCATTCATATGTGTGCGAGCCCATTGCGATGGCCCCGACATCGCGAATGAAGGCCGGATAGCTGGTATCCTCTACGCTTCCCAGTGGAAAGAGCCAATCCAGCGAATCGTGGGGATCAGCAATGAAGCCGTCGAGACTGCACGCGGTGAAATACTGCGTCTTCATTCAGGCTGGAATTATTGCGGTCGCCTCGATCTCTACCTTCGCGCGCTTCTCGATGAGGGCGCTCACTACTACCACCGACATGGGTGGAAAGTGCGCACCGATGGTTTCGCGATATACAGCGCCGATTTCCTTGCGGCAATTCATGTACTTGTCACGATCGGTGATGAACCAGGTGAGACGCACCAGGTGTTCGGGCCTCGCACCCGCCGCCTCGAGTATTACCACGATGTTGCGCAGCGCCTGCGACACCTGCGTCACGAAGTCATCACTCCTGAACTCTGCGGTAACCGGGTCCCAGCCGATCTGGCCAGCGATCATGACCATCCGCCCGGTTGCGGATATCGCATTCGAATAGCCGCTTGGCCGTTTCCATCCGGACGGTTCGATAGCGCTGAATCCGCTCATGCCACCGCCGGCGCTTCGCGCAGACGGTACCGCTGCAGCTTGCCAGTTGGTGTACGCGGAAGTGCGCTCACGAACTGAACTCGGCGGGGATATTTGTATGGTGCAATTTCATTCTTCACGAAATCCTGAATCTCCTTTACCAGCGCAGCCGAAGGCTCGGTGCCTTCAACCAGCACGATGAACGCACTCACAGCCTGACCGCGCTCCTCGTCGGGAAGTCCCACTACCGCGCACTCCTTCACCCTGGGGTGAAGCATCACGACGTTCTCAACCTCGGGTCCGGAAATATTGTAGCCCGAGGATATAATCATGTCATCAGTCCGCGCCTGATACCAGAAGTATCCGTCGGCATCGCGAACGTACGAATCGCCGGTGATGTTCCATCCATTGCGAACGTACGCTTTCTGGCGCTCGACGTTGTCCAGGTAACGGCACCCGGTCGGACCGCGCACCGCCAGCTTTCCAACGGTGCCATCGGGTACCGGTTTCCCCTTCTCATCGATCACCATCGCTTCGTATCCCGGCACGACCCTGCCGGTTGATCCGGGCCGGATCTGGTCGCCGGATGCGCTGATGAAGATGTGCAGCATTTCCGTCGCACCGATTCCATCTATGATCTTCAGGCCAGTGGCGCGCTCCCAACCCTCGAACACTGCAAGCGGCAGCGCCTCACCAGCCGAAACACACTTGCGAAGACTCGAGACATCACGCCCTGACAGGAGCGCGGTCATCGCCCGGTAGGCAGTCGGCGCTGTAAACACCACCGTCGGCTTGTGCAGCTCGATTGCGTCGAGCAGCTGCGGTGGAGTTGCCTGCTCCAGAAGAAGCGCGCTCGCGCCAATGCGCATCGGGAAAAGCAGGATGCCGCCGAGCCCGTAAGTAAATGCGAACGGCGGCGATCCGCAGAAAATGTCAGACGCGTCCGCCCTGAGTACATGCTTCGGAAAGCAGTCACAGATCGCCATCACATCGCGATGGAAGTGTGCAGTTGCCTTCCCTTCGCCGGTCGTCCCGGACGTAAACGCGATAAGCGCCACATCGTCTGCCGAAGTGTCGCAATTCTGGAATGTTTCCGGCTTGCCGGCCATCAGCCTGTCCAGCTCTGCTGATTCGTCCGAGCCGGAGCCAAAGCAGACTGACCGTCCGCCCTCGCGAGCTGTTCCGGCGCCAGTTGTCTTCATGGCGACTTCACAGTCGCCCGAAAGTCGTGAATCGGTAAGTGCGAGTGTGATCCGCGCCTTGTCTGCAGTAAATGTGAGCTCGCGTGTCCGCAGCATCGGCATCGTACATACGACGATGCCTCCGGCCTTGAGAATTCCAAACCAGCAGGCCGCCATCATGGGATTGTTGAATCCGCGGAGCAGCACGCGGTTCCCCGGACGGAGCCCGAGGTCCTCGACCAGCACCCGTGCAATCCTGTTCGCGCGGGAGAGCAGCTCCGCATAGCTCCACGAGCCGCCGGGAAAATGAAACACCGGTCGGTCTGCGTGTTTCTCCGCCATCCTGTCCAGCAGCTCGGCTGCACAATTGAGCCGTTCCGGATAGCTCAGCTCCGGAATTCGATCGTACCTCATTTCAGGCCAGAGCGTTCCGGGTGGCAGCATGTCCGCTGCGAATGTGTCCACATAGCCGGTCTTACTCACCGAGAACCGCCCCCGCAATGACAAGCTTCTGTATCTCGCTCGTGCCCTCGTAGATGCGGAGCGCGCGTATCTCGCGGTACAGCAGTTCAACAGTCGCACCCGAGACAACGCCCCTTCCGCCGAGAAGCTGGACGGCGGAGTCGATCACCTGCTGCGCGCTTTCGGTAGAAAAGAGTTTTGCCATTGCCGCTTCGCGGGTGACCCGGTCGGACTGTGTGTCCCGGGTCCAGGCGGCCCGATACACGAGCAGCGCACTCGCATCCACCGCCAGCGCCATGTCGGCAATTCTCGCCTGGGTGAGCTGGTGTTCGGCCAACGGCTTTCCAAAAACGCTGCGAGCTTTCACATGGCTGATCGCTTCCGCCAGCGCGTGGCGTGCAAATCCCAGGGCAGCGGCGGCAACGGTTGACCGGAATACATCGAGCGTCGCGAGCGCGACCCGGAGTCCCTTGCCATGCTCGCCTACGACCGCATCGTCTCCGACCCTGCACGACTTGAACTGAATCGTCCCTAGTGGATGCGGCGCGAGCGTCTCGATCCTTTCAGTCACCGAGAAACCGGGGTTATCCGCATCCACGACGAAAGCGCCGAAGGCGCGTTCGCCCTCCTCTGGAAGCCGGGCGAAGACTACATAAAAATCCGCGATACCCGCATTGGAGATGAAGGTCTTCTCCCCGTCCAGTATCCACGCCGACCCTTCCCGCCGCGCACTGGTGCGCATGGCCGTGACATCAGATCCCGCATCGGGCTCGGAGAGTGCGAACGCCGCTATCATCTCGCCGCGGCTCACTGCGGGGAGATAACGGTTCTTCAACGCTTCGGATCCCATCAGAGATATGGGACCCGCGCCAAGACCCTGCATTGCGAAAGCGAAATCGGCCAGGCCGGAGCTTTCCGCGAGTATTTCCCGGCATAGGCAGAGCGATCGCACGTCCAGTTTGTCGAGCGCACCACCGTGCGAGGCGGGCACGGAGTAGCGCAACCATCCGCTCGATCCCAGCAGTTTTACTAATGCGCGTGAATCAGCGTCCACGTCGCTGTGGCTGTTTCCGAGCGGCGCGACTTCGCGATCGGTCCAGGCCCTGAGGTCCCGCGCCATCCCGCGATGGCGCTCCTCGAAGAATGGCCAGGCGAGATGTTCGTTTTTCAGCTCAGTTCCCCTCGAACTTGGGCGTCTTCTTTTCGACGAACGCGCGGTATGCACGCCCGAAATCCTCAGTCTGCATGCAGATCGCCTGCATCTTCGCCTCGGCGTCGATGGCCTCCTCCACGCTCATGCTCCACTCCTCATGCAGCGCGAGCTTGGTCATCCCGTGCGAGAAGGTGGGGCCATCAGCGAGTGTAGCCGCCATCTCCGAGGCGTCTGCCAGCAGGGATTCAGGGGAGCATACCTTATTATAGAATCCCCACCGCTCTGCTTCCTCTCCGCCCATGAAGCGTCCGGTATACAGGAGCTCGCTCGCGCGGCCCTGTCCTATGATGCGCGGGAGCATTGCGCATGCACCCATGTCGGCGCCCGAAAGTCCCACCCGCACGAAGAGAAAGGCGACCTTGCTGCGTGCAGTGCCGTAACGCAGGTCACTCGCCATTGCCATGATCGCGCCGGCTCCCGCGCAGACGCCATCGATTGCGGCAATGATCGGCTGCGGACATGCGCGCATCGACTTGACCAGGTCTCCCGTCATGGTGGTGAATGCCAGGATATCGTCTATGCGCTTCTCCTCCTTCATCCTCACGAGCGGCCCGATGATCTCGTGTACGTCCCCGCCCGACGAAAAATTGTCGCCCGCACCGGTGAGGACGATCGTTTTCACGGCAGGCACATCCTTCAGCAGGTAGAACGTGTTGCGCAGCTCGTCGTACATCTCGAAGGTGAGCGGATTCTTTCGCTCAGGGCGATTCAGCGTAATCGTGGCGACCTTGCCGGTCAGGGACCACTTGAAGGTGGCCGGCTGGATGGTCGAGGCATCTACAATGGTCATGTGGTCTCCCCGCCTGCGACGACGATCGCCTGGCCGGTCACTGCGGACGACTCCGGAGAGCAGAGCCACAGGACCGTGGATGCGACCTCTTCCGGCGTTGTCATTACCCCGCGCGGGATCACGCGCAGAATCATCGCCCGCGCTTCTTCCCGCGAAACTTTCTTACCTTCCATCAGCTCCTGTACTCCCTGCTCGGTCATGTCCGTCTCGGTGAACCCCGGGCAGACAGCGTTGACGGTGATGCCGAACTTGACTGTCTCGAGCGCCAGCGACTGTGTCAACCCGACTACTCCGTGTTTTGCGGCAGCATATGCTGTCATCCGCGCTGAGCCGCGGACTCCTGCAGTCGATGCAATATTCACGATGCGCCCGCTCTTCGCCTTCAGCATGGCTGGCAGCACCTGCGCGGTGCACAGGTAGGTCGAGGTGAGGTTCACCGCGATCATGCGATCCCAGAGGTCGCGCTTTGTGTTGACGAACTTCTCGCTCTTCGCCTGCCCCGCATTGTTCACGAGAATCTGTGCAGGTCCTGCCTTGGCGAACGCCTCAGCGACGGACCTCTCGTCTGTCACGTCACA
>JAKFCC010000248.1:0-2967 GCA_036676795.1 Gemmatimonadota bacterium | reverse complement strand
AGCAGCCGCGCAGGAACGGCGGCAGGAAGCATTCTCTACTTCCGGAACCGGCCATCCGGTGAAGACAGCCCCGCGTATCCGTGGGGTAACTGGTACTACGACAACTGGCGCTTCTGGGATGTTCGCAACGTTACGGGTGTAAGTCCGATCGTTGAGATGTCAGTTACCGAAGTCGACATGCTCGCGGCCGAGGGATATATCCGTACCAACAAGATCGCTCAGGCGGCGACGCTGATCGACAAGACCCGCGTACGTGCGGGCCTGCCGGGCGTCACAGGCATTACAAGTCTGAATACTCCGGTTCCAGGCGGAAGCGCCTGCGTGCCGCGGGTTCCGCAGGCGCCTTCGTATACCACCACCGACTGCGGAAATATCTGGGAAGCGATGAAGTGGGAAAAGCGAAGCGAGACTTCGTTCACGGGCTATGGCCAGTGGTTCTTTGACAGCCGTGGATGGGGCGATCTCGTAACCGGTACGGTGCTCGAGTGGCCGGTGCCGTGGCAGGAACTCTCCGCCCGTATGAATCTGAACTTCTATACGACGACGGCGAGAGCAGTGCGGGGAACGTACGGTTTCTAAGACTGACTCAAGCATGACCAGCTTCAACCGGATGGAGGGCGGCACTCGTGCTCCCTCCACTCCGGCGGCGTTTCGCGGGTTGCTCCTGGCGTTTCTGCTCGGTTTTTCGCAGGGATGTTATGTGTATCCGCCTGTTGCAACCGCTCCCGCTCCCGGGCAGCAGCTCAGGTTCGAGTTGAATGACCGGGGGCGTGTGGGTCTCGGCGACTTGATCGGCAATTCTGCCGAGACGGTCGAAGGAGTCCTGCAGTCTGATACTGATTCAGCTTATTCGGTAAAGGTCGTGTCTGTGAGCTATCTGAACGGAAAGTCCAACAGATGGAACGGCGAAGCTCTGTCGGTATCGAAGGCTTATGTACGCGATGTAAAAAAGCGGGAATTTTCGCGCAGCCGCAGCTTCCTCACGGCAGCGGCGGTAGTTGGAGGTGCACTGCTTCTGATAGCTACACGCGGTCTGCTGGGATCCGGCACGCCGGATACTGACAAGGGACCACCAGGCCCTGGTGGGGAAAATTTTCGCTAGCTCCGAATTTTCGAAATTGAGTCACGTCTTTTTTATTTTTTCATGGAGTTCAAACTGATGCGTCTAACTCGTCTCGTTTTGCTTTTTGCCGGAGTTTTCGGCATGAACGCCTGCTCGGAGGATGAGGTAACGACTCCGACGTTCCCGCCGATCGCAGCTGTACGGTACATAAACGCACTGACTGACACGGGGTCGGTCGATGTGCGTATGATCGATCAGGTCGACTTCTCGGCCTACGCAGCACCGCTCGCCTTCAGGGCCGGCACCGCGTACCAGCCGGTCGAGGCCAAGAGCCGCAGGATCCGGGTTTTTCCAACCAGCCTCAACCCGGCGATTACCTCGCAGATCATTCACGACACGACCATCAGCTTTACAGCCGGGACTCGCGTAACGCTGCTGCTCACGGGCAGCGCGCGCGCCAAGACTGTTCGCTGGGTGATGATCAATGACAATATCGACGCGCCGCCGGCGGGCCAGATAAGCGTTCGCATGGTCAACGCATCGACGGGAGCGGTAAACGGTTACCTCGTTACCACTACCAGCGATGCAATCACCGGTACGCCTGCTTTCTCCAACGTGGCCGGGCTGAATGCGTCTGCCTACGCCAACCGCAATGCCGGAGCAGCTGCGGTAAGAGCGACGGATGTAGGGTCTACCACTGCAACTGCATCGACTGCCGGACCTAATGCGCCGTCCTCGCTGCCGGGAGATGTCTTTCCGGCCGCTGGCGTGAACAGCGCAGGCACCAAGTTCTCCGCCTACTATTTCCCACGCGGGGTCGCAGGAAGCGCGCAGAACGCGGTTACCACTCCTTCGGTAATCTGGTTTGTGGACCGTAACCCCTGTGATGCAGCAACCTGCTAGTCAGCCTTAAGAAAAATGCGCCACCTGAGGGTGGCGCATTTTTTTTGGGCGGTCCCCGGCATATTCTCCATGCAATGAAGAAGAAGATCATTACCCTCGGCTTGGTAGGCTCGCTTGCTCTCCTGGCCGTCACACCTACGGGCTGCTACCTCAGCCGCGGTGCGCTGGAAGAAGCGAAGATCCTCAGCAACCGCAGGTCGATTGCCGAAATTGTGCGCGACCCTGCAACGGACACGATTACACGCGCGAAGCTCCGTGTAGTGCTGGATGCGCGCGAATTCGCACGGACGACGCTCGGACTCAACGCGAAAGAAAGCTTCACGACCTACTCCAAGCTCGATACCGATACGCTCGTTCTGGTCCTCTCGGCCGCGTACCGGGACTCACTCAAGGCGTACACCTGGTGGTTCCCCATCGTGGGGCGGGTTCCCTATAAGGGATATTTCGATTTCGAGCGCGCTCGCAGCGACGAGCAGAAGCTGCAGAGGGAAGGTTTCGATACCTATCTCCGACCGTCGGATGCGTTCAGTACCCTGGGATGGTTCAACGACCCGCTCCTGAGCACGAGTCTCCGACGCGACACCATCGAGCTGGCGAATACGGTCATTCACGAGATCACGCACAATACTTTCTACGCATCCGGTCAGGCGTACTTCAACGAATCTTTCGCGAGCTTCGTCGGCGCGCGGGGCGCCGCTGCTTTCTTCCGAAAGCGTGGACAGGAACAGGCCGCGCGTGAAGCTGAAGCCAGGTGGTCAGACGAGAAGCTGCTTTCGGCATTCTGGGCAACAGTCCTGAAGTCCTTGGACTCCGCGTTCGCGGCGCATCCATCGAGCAGGGTAGAGCGGCTGGAAGCCCGCGACAGCGTGTACGCCCGTGCCCGGCTGAAACTCGTCACGGAAATAAGCCGTGAGTTCCGGACGATAGGTCCCAGCTACGCCACCAGGGTCCCGCTGAACAATGCAGCGCTGCTGGCAAGGCGAATCTACGCGCAGGACCTG
>JAKFCC010000247.1:0-8415 GCA_036676795.1 Gemmatimonadota bacterium | reverse complement strand
CCCGAAATGCGGAACCGCAGGTCATCACTGAACTTCTTGTCGTACGCGACCTTGGCAAGCAAGGCAACGCCGCGTGATTCCGGCTTGTTGATCATTCCCCGGACTTCACCGCCGGTGAGGCCGCCCATGACCATGAATTCGTTCTTGCGGGCGTACACTTCCATTCCAACTTCGGTCGTGAAGGCATCCATGATATAGTTGCCTACAAGCGGGTTCCGGATCGCGTTGCCGTTGTCAGTGCGGCGGAAATGCGCGTCACCATAGTTGATTTCGAAGTGGCCGGCGCGAATCGTCACGTACTTCATGAGATCGTTGAGCGGTTTGAAATCAATCGGCAGGGCGTCGATCAGCAGGTAGCCGTCTTTTACCCAGGTCTCATTGTGGTGGCGGGACGAAGCGTAGGTAGTCATCGCCACGCGGATTCCTTTGGCCAGCTGCGCATTCAGGAACAGATTCGCGACCGCGTTGTTGGGACCATGGCCGATGCGAATCAGCTTGTTCGCGTCCACGCCGCTTACCATCCTCGGGGCGGCTGTGTTCTTGTGGTCGAGTCCCTGGAACTGCTGGGTAAATGCCGCACCCCACATCAGCTTGAAACCCTTGTATTCCTCCGGCTCGGCTTTCGGGGTCTCAAACATGTTGATGCCGCGCATGTCCTCGGGACGGTAGTTCGCAATCTCGATCGCAGGAGCGGTGGACAGGAACCCTTCCTTCTTTTCCGCCTTGTGCATGGCAGTGTGCATGGCAGTGTCATGCTTGGCCATGACCATTCCGGGCGTATGCTTATGGGCTTCCTGTGCATGGGCCGCCACCGAAAGTCCGGCGAGGGCCGCAGCGACTGTAAGTAGATAGCGTTTCATATGTGGGTCCTCTATTGTCGTGTGAGTTAGTGACCTGCTTCGTTGAGCGCCGCGTTGACCCTTGCGATCATCGCGGGACCTGCTTTCAGGTTGAACTTGATCTTGATTTCGTTTCCTACTTTCAGCGTCCCCAGCATGAAGGCAGGGGGCTTGATGCCAAAGTCAGTCAGCAGGATGGACTGTTCCCCTTTCGCCGTGGCTTTGGTGTCTTCGATGCGATCCGCCTTCACGGTCATCACGATCGTCTTTTCCTTGCCGGCGATCATGAGTGTCCCAGTCGTCACTGCACTGAACCCGGCGGCAGTTGCATTGGCCAGGTCGTATCCACTCAGCGTATAGACGATTGTCGGATTCTTGTCGACCTTCAGAGTGCCGTACATGTTGCTGTTCATCTTTCCGTTGCCGCAGTCCAGGCTCTTCGCGGGAATCTCTACACGAACGCTCACTATGGGGCGGGCAACCTTTGTCAGATCCCTGGTATAGCCGGGGTCAACGACGAGCGTCGCGTCGATGCGGCTCGTCTTGCATGTGAAGCCGTGAACCGTGGAGGTTCCGCTTATGCTCAGCTCTGTCCCGGGTTCGAGCTGCAGCTTGACCGATTCCTGAGCGCGCGCCTGAGCTGCTGTCGCGGCAAGCAGGAGTGCAATCGTGAAAACATTCCTCAAGGTGATACCCTCGTATTGCGCTGTGATTTTCAGTACGAGGGGAGCATACAGATCTGCTCACTGCCTTCCTGTCGGACGAAAACCCCGACTTTATAGCAGATGTGTCTGAAAATTTCGGGGGTAATCCTCCTGCCCCTCTAGGGAAATCCCCTACACGCGGGGTTTTCCTCACAAAAGTTCAGCAATTGACTGACTGTACCGATTGTAGAGCCGGTGCATCGTTCCACCTCGCATTGCCGGGCACGATCTCGGCTCAATCAGGGGGTTCAATGTACAAGACAATCATGGTTCCGACCGAGGGAACGGGCTTTGACCGCGAGGCCATCCGAGTGGCACTGCGACTCGCAACAAAAACGGATGCGTCAGTGCATCTGGTCCGCGTGATGAAAACATCGCCCCTGATTGGCGTATCGCCGGGGAGCGACGGCCTTGCAATGGTTTCAGAGATTTCCGGGGACCTTCGCGATCGCGAGCTCAGCGCACTCTACATGCTGGCTGCGGAGTGCAGGGAGATGACGACCGCAACCGTTGTAACAGCGCTAGAGGACGGGCCCGTTGCGGATGTGCTGGAAGCGTATGCCACCCGCGTGTCGGCAGACATCATAGTGATGAGCAGCCATGCCCGGCATGGAATTGCCCGTCTCTCCCTCGGCAGCGTCACTGACGCTCTGATTCGCAACGCTCATGTTCCCGTTCTCGTAGTCAAGCCGGAGCGCAGCTACCTGAATCCCCGCGCTGCGGAGCGATTCGGGCAGATGATCATACCGCTCGATGGATCCCCCCTGGCGGAAGAAATTCTCGAGCCGGCCATTCAGCTTGCAAAAGTGGAGCAGGCCGAAGTTGTACTGTTGCAGGTCCTGACTGCTCAGGATCAGGACGCATCAGCGGATCCTACCCGCGCATGGTGGGAGGAGGCGGTTCCCAAGGCCACTTCGTACCTGCACACGGCAGCCGCGAGGCTTCGGTTGCAAGGACTGGAAGTCTCAACCGACATCGTCATCGGGACCAGCATTGCCGATGCGATAGCATCGTTCGCGAATGGCCGCCGGGCCGGACTTGTCGCGATTGCAACGCATGGCAGGAGCGGAGTCCGGCGCGCGATGCAGGGAAGCGTTGCGGATGAACTGATGCGCGACGGCACGGTTTCTCTGCTCGTAATGCATCCGGATGAAAAGAAGGTCGGCAAGAATCACCAGAGGCAAAGCGGAGAATACGTCTCCATCTACTAGATGGAGGCGACGCTGCCGGCCGAGTTCCCCGGAGAGGATGCCAGGCCCAGCCCCTGAGAACATGGGCTGGGCATCTTAAATGTTTATTAGCGCCCGGGTAACAGTCCGTGCTCAGCGACAGCGGCGGCGATGTCTGTCGTAGTCACCATGCCGAGCAGGTGGCCATCTTCCATTACGAGTACACGATGGATATTGGCGCCGACCATATACATCGCGGCCGTGCGCACAGCGCACGAGGGAGGAAGCGATTTCACATCGCGGATCATCACGTCGGCCACGTAAGCCGCTTCAAGCGAGGTGCCTTTATCACGGAAGGTAAGTTCCGCCTGTTCGGCTTCCATCTCGGCGACATATGGCAGGATGTCGGAAGCGGAAAATATTCCAACCACCTTTCCGCCCTGTGTAACCGGTGCTCCACCAATGTGATTCTCAGAGAGCAGCGTCATCGCGTCGCGCAGGGTCATGCCCGGCTCGGCGGTAACGAGGTCGCGCGTCATGATGTCACGCAGCACGAGCATTGTTTCCTCCCTTGTCCATTTGGAGGCTGACGGGCGGGACCACGAGCAGTGACCATTTGCCTTCGCGCGCGAGCTGCCGCGTCACACTGCCAACCAGAACACGTGTCAGCAGATGATGCCGGTGACTGGCGAGAGCGATAATGTCGGGAGCAATGTCTTCGGCGGCCGCGAGCACCTCCACCAGCGGGTCGCCCGTACGCGTTACGGTTTCAACCTTGATCATCTTGTCGAGCGTGATTTCCTGGATCAGGTGCTTGAATGCGTGCACGATACCCTCGCGGTGAACCAGTTCCGCGCCTTCGTCACCTTCTTCGACGACCCAATCCTTGTTTGCAACGTGGACGAGCGTAATCGTTCCACCTGGATGGGCCAGGTTTGCGGCTACGTGTGCCGCTCTGCGGCTTGCAATGCCGAAATCGGTAGCCACCATTATCCTGCGGGGCACGATTGCGAGTGAGGGCCTGACTGCCATTATCGGGATCTCCGCCTTCGCAAGGACGCCCATTGCGGTGTTCTCGCCTATCGCCTGGCTGAATGCACCGTGCGCGTGAATACCCATGACGATCAGCTCGGCCTTCTGCGCAGCGGCCTGCGCAAGAATCGTCGCCGCCGGATGTCCGTCCACACTCTCGATTGGCCAGTCCACATCGTGTTTCAGAGTCTCGGCGATTCGCTTCTTGATTGCTTCCTTCATTGTCTGATGAAGGTCTTCGCCGAGCACGGCATGCGCATACAGGACCATTGCATCGTCCGAGCCGGGCGCGGGAGCCATGAGTTCGACTGCGCGGAGCACCGACGGCCGGGCACCGCGCGATGCGAGGCCGCTGGCGATTCTGATCGCAGCCGGTGCGACATCATCGTTGTCGATGGCAAGCAGCAGGTTGAACTGCTTCCCAGATTTGAAGAGATCGAGACTGCGCGCCGGAAGTGGAAGAGGTTCCACCTCGAGGTGCTTTGTGTTGGATGCATTCGTCATGACAGACTCCTGCCGTGTAATGCGGTGCGCGCCACCGCGTTTGGACCAGCCGACCAGAGCACGCACCGATGATCATAAATGGCCCGCAGGCCACATGCCGTAGGGAATAGGACGAAATTCGGTGCGGGTTACGCTTACACGGCCCTCACAAGAGCCGCTGATGCGCTCCCCGCCCACCCATGTAGGCGTCTGCCTTACAATGCTCGCGTAACTCGCCCGACAGCGCGGAATATCACCGATCTGAATATTTCCCGCGTCAACTATCGTGAGTGAAAGATGACTACTGCGCCGACTGCGGTTCTCCGTGCAAGGAGACACAGCAGGCGGACGCGTATCCGACTATCGCATGGCGAAGAGCGGACATTGGGTGCACTGCTCGTTGTCCACGCCATCGCTCATTCGGTAGTTGGCCTTTGGGCGTCGGTGCAGTTCAGCCCCTGGGCCATCATACCGCTGTGGGAATCGGCAACTCTTGGGTTTCTCGTTGCAGGTGTGGGTGCGATGGGAGTAGTGCACTTTCACACGATTTGGCGTGAGGCATCGCTGTTTGCGGCATTTACCTCGACGATGCTTCTGTTCGCCGCGCCAGCGGCCATCTTTGCGGTGGGATTCGCGCTGAATCTTGGGATCGCAGTGCTCGTTGCCAACTCCCACTCGGTGGGATCTAATCCCGACCAGCTTGACGAACGATCACGGCTTCGATTCGCTGCTTTCATTCTCACGGTGTGTCTTGTCGCATACACGGGAAGCGTAATAGCGCTTCGTCCATGGACCACGCGATGGGGCACTACATCATCCGATCTTTCCGCCGTTCTTCCCGGCGACAAGCCAACCGATCTTCCTCAGTACAGCATCGATCACGCGATCAGCATTGCAGCACCCCCGAGCAGGGTTTGGCCCTGGCTCGTACAGATAGGTCAGGGTCGCGCCGGGTTTTACAGCTATACATCGCTGGAAAACGCAGTTGGCGCCCGTATCGCCAACGCGAACCGAATCGTTCCTGCGTGGCAAACCATCCGGGAAGGTGACTTCATACGCGCTGTTCCCCCGGACTGGATGGGTGGCAGGTTTGGAAAGAGAATCGGCTGGCGTGTTTCGAGTGTTATTCCGGAACGTGCACTCCTGCTGGAAGGGTGGGGCGCATTCGTGCTCACTCCGGTCAACGGCGGAACACGCATGATGATTCGCACACGCGGTCCGCTCAGGCTCCGGTTGTCGGACGTCGCGCTATCCCCGATTTCGGTCTTCGTATTCGAGCCGGCTCATTTCATAATGCAGCGCCGGATGCTGATCGGCATCAAGGAGCGTGCGGAACTCCCGCATGGAGTGCGCGAAGTTGGAGCGCCGACGGGCGGCGCACGATGAGCATCACGAGAGGAACTCACCTGTTGACTGCGCCGGACGCCTTCCATGTCCATCCCCCGGCCGGACCCCAGTCCGTCTGGGAGACCCGGAGTGCCTTTTTCAGGAGCAGCATCATTCCCGTTGTTGCGGTCGCCGCAATTCTCGGTGGATATGCCGCACAGCTGGCGACCGCAGACAGGGAACTCGCGCGGCAGATTTGGCTTGTCGCTCTCATTGCAACCGGACTGCCGCTTGCCTGGCGGACTGCACTTCAGGCGTTACACGGGAAATTCGATACAGACCTGGTTGCGACACTGGCCATCGTGACATCCGCCATCATAAACCAGCCACTCGCGGGACTCGTGATCGTGACGATGCAATCCGGCGGCGAGGCCCTGGAGAGATTCGCCGAGCGCCGCGCATCGAGAGCTGTACACGAACTGGAGGAATCGGCACCGCACATTGCACACCTTGTGAGCGACAACGGCGATCTCGTGGATATCGATGTGCGTGCGCTTGAACCGGGCGATGTATTCGTTGTTCGGCCCGGCGAGCTCATTGCCTGTGACGGAGTAGTTGTCTCGGGGCGCTCCGACATCGACCGATCGCAGCTGACCGGCGAGGCCATGCCTGCACCTGCGACCGCTGGGACCAAAGTCATGAGCGGCGAGCTCAACCTCCAGGGCGTGCTCAACATCAAGGCCACCGCGCGGGCAGCAGAGAGTCAGTACGAGAGAATCGTCGAGCTTGTCCGCAAGGCGCAGGCGTCCAAGTCTCCACTTCAGCGGCTTGCCGACCGGTATGCAGTGTGGTTCACGCCATTCACGATTGCGGTTTGCGCGGTCACTTTCTTCCTGACGCGAAGCTGGGTGGACGTGCTCGCAGTTCTCGTCGTGGCCACGCCCTGTCCACTTATCATCGCGGCGCCGGTCGCAATGATCGGCGGCATCAATCGCGCCGCTCGCGAAAAAATACTTATTCGCAATGGATCGGCACTCGAAAGCCTCAGCGCCGCCACGACAGCGGTGTTCGACAAGACGGGAACGCTCACGGTTGGCAAGCCGGCCGTCCATCGCGTCATCCCGCTTCCCGGTTTTGGTGAGGATGAGATCTTTCTTCTTGCCGCGGCGGTCGAACATGGTTCGGGTCATTTGCTCGCACGCGTGATCGTCGATCAGGCCAAGGCCACATATCCCGGGCTGCCGATCGCGAGTGATCACAATGAGTCTCCCGGGGCGGGGGTGACCGGAATGGTGGATGGCGTGAGTGTATCGGTCGGGGGCCGCGCATTTGTCGCGAAACACGCGACCACCTCGCTCGATGCATTTTCGGCCATGGACGAAAGCGGCCCGGCATTGCGTGCCTACATCCTTGTTCGCGGCGTGCCGGCGGGGGCGATTGAATTCGCGGACACGCTTCGGCCCGAGCTCCTGAAGTCACTCGAAGATTTGCGTGCACTCGGATTCTTCAAGCGTGTCCTGTTGTCGGGCGACAGCAATGCGAATGCAGTCGCCGTGGGAAAGCTCGCTGGCATGAACGAAGTGCACGGCGAGTTGCTGCCGGGTGAAAAGGCGGCCTTTGTCAGCCGGTACCGCACAGCCGGCGACGTCGTGATGATGGTCGGTGACGGAACCAACGATGCACCTGCTCTCTCATCGGCAAATGTCGGGGTCGCACTGGCGGGACACAGTGGGGGAATCACGGCGGAGGCGGCCGACGTCGTCATTCTCTCCGATGACCTTGCGAAGGTTCCAAAGGCCGTCGAGATCAGCCGGCGTACGATGCGTCTGGCACGCCAGAGCATCATGGTCGGCCTCGGCCTTAGCGGCGTTGCAATGATGTTTGCCGCGGGCGGCTACATCGCGCCGACCCAGGGGGCACTGCTTCAGGAAGCAATCGACGTTGCGGTCATTCTCAATGCGCTGCGCGCGAGCTGGTCATGAATATCTACGATACGGAGAGTCCAATGTACAAAATCATCATGGCGCCTCATGACGGATCATCGAGCGCAACAGTTGCATTTACACGCGCGATGCGACTGGCCATACATTTCAACGCCGAACTCAGGATCGTGCGCGTATCCGAGCCCACGCTCATCGTCGAGCCGCTTGCTGGAATAACCAGTCCGGAAGTCGAGCAGAGGGCAATCGATGAGCAGGTGGAGGCCGAGCTCCGCGAGCTGGAAGGTTTTGCGCGGAAGGCCAGACGCGCGGGTGTACCCTCGGTGGTCACAGCGCTGCTGAAGGGGAGTCCGACTACGGCCCTTGTTCGCTATGCCGGCGAGTTCGCAGTCGACCTGATCGTCATGGCCAGCCACTCGCGCGGGGAGATTGCACGCATCGCGCTCGGAAGTGTAACCGACTACATCGTTCGCAATACCGAGATACCAGTGCTGATCGTGAAGCAGCCGCCGAATCTCATCGGCCCGAACGAGGCCATCCTGGAGCGAATCGTCGTTCCACTGGACGGCTCCCCACTCGCTGAACAGGTTCTCCCCCAGGTAATCGGGCTGACTTCCAACCCCTTCACGACCGTGATTCTTCTCCAGGTCCTGACACCGGCGACATTCTCCCAGAAAACGATGATGGAGCCGGCAATGCCATGGTGGGAGGATGAGTTCTCTCGCGCGGATGACTACCTCGAGCATACTGCGGGTTTCCTGCGTCACGCAGGTATTCCCGTAGTCTCGGACGTTGTTCTCAGCGATGATATCGCAAACGCGATACTGAAGCACGCCGACGACGCTCGTGCCGACCTGATCGCGCTCACCACTTCCGGAACGGGTGGGTGGAAGCGGCTTCTCTTTGGCAGCGTCGCCGACGA
>JAKFCC010000246.1:0-2268 GCA_036676795.1 Gemmatimonadota bacterium | reverse complement strand
ACGGGGCCGGCGGGATAGCTGACACAGGCGGCGAGCATGGCGGCGGCGGCGCCGCTGCTCAGGACGGCTGCCAGGCGGGGAAGCTTGCGCATGGGAATTCTCCTTATGGGTGGCAGGCCCGCCCGGCGACGACCGGACAAGCCCTCTAGGACCCATTGAAGCCATGCGCGACGGTGCCCGCACGCAGGCAAGCGCGCAGCTTCTTGTAGGACACGACTTGACGCGCCCATGTCAGAGGAATTTTGAACCAAAGCGTTTGTGACTCAACTACTCAAATTCTGGAGCACCGCTTCGGCTAACTCAGGAGGAGAGCCCCCGGTTAGCACCAGATCAGCGCCCTTCTTTACTTCATCGACGCTCATCTCCATTGGGTCCGTCTCAAGCGCCACCCATTGCGCGTAACTGAGTCCATCCCGACTAATAGCACGATCTCTCCGAACGTCTTCGGAAATATCCAAGAAAACTACGTGCATCTTCGGAATCCGCTGCTTCAAAAGCTTCACAACCCCAGGAGGGCGAACACCCTCGATGACAACGAACCGCGCATTAATCGGAACATGCGAAATTAAAACGCGAGCAAAACCCTCCTCCCCGACCCGGGATAAGTACGCGCGTCCGAAGTCTGCGAGTTCCGCCCGTCCTGTTTCCGCTGAAGCACCCATCAACTGCCGAACTATCGCTCCAGCCGACACACAATGCCAGCCACGGCGAACTAATTCATTAGCAAGTGAGGTCTTTCCGACTCCGCTACGCCCTGCAACGAGCACATGGACTTGATTCGAAGAACTGATCACCTATGCCGGCCTAGTGATGTATCTAGCACAGAGCGTGTTCAGCGTCTCAAGGAGGTACCTAGCTTCATCTTTACTGGAGACGATACAGACGCTCTTATCGCCGCCCTCTGCTGTTGTATCCACTTTATAAAGGAACACCCTCGTCTGATTGATCGTAACGAGAGAGCACTTCAGACGGCAGCTCGGTTCGTACCGAAAGTAGGGCGCGAATTGATCATAAAGCTGTCCTACGCTGTTTCGCACGATCAGCTCGTCCTTGTAGCTCACGAAAGAAATCTTCCGCTCTCGAACGAGCCTGTTAACTTGAAACCGAAGCTTCTCGTCAACGAGGAGCCAGCTGAAATCACCAGAAAAAACGGTGACCGCGTCAGCATCCTTGAAGTATCGCAACATGATGGCGAGGTCGTCCTTCCCGTCCAAGTGGACGATCTCTTTCTTAATGACGGCCTTGTTTGCTAATTCTCGCCGTTGTTCAATGTATTTCAGCAAAGTTGCAATTGCAAACCAAAGGGTTACGACCACCGCCATTGAGCCAACGAGGGCAGACAAAACGCTGACATACTGCTGGTTACTCATGTCGGCTGCCTTGAATCCGAGCAAGTTCAAAACTCCGTCCGTATGACTCTTGAACACCGGGGACCATCCAAAGGACACACTAACCTGCGTAGAGGTCAGCGATACAAGCACGAACGCCGAGTAGAACATGGCCAGTATTGCTAACAGTATTCCAAGCGTCGTAGCAGCACGGACAATCTCGTGGAAACCTTGCGCGAACTTTTGCATAGAACTGGCCATAGGTCTTCTCCTCTTTGCTTGCTGAACCTGGCTAATCTTTTCCGGTCGATCCAAACCCCCCTGAGCCGCGGCTAGAAGAAGAGCGGAATTCCTGCACAATATTGAAGTCGGCCCTGATGATAGGGAGTACGACCATTTGAGCAATGCGGTCTAGCGGTTGAATGGTGAAGGGTGATGAACTGCGATTCCAGCAACTCACCATGACCTGTCCCGCATAGTCACTGTCAATCAAGCCTGTCAAATTCCCCAAGATAATCCCGTGCTTATGACCTAGCCCAGAGCGAGGCAGCAATATGGCCGCGACTTCGGGACTTCCGAGATCCAGTGCAAAACCGGTCGGCACCAACGCGCACTCCCCGGGGTTCAAAATGAGAGCAGTCTCGATACAGGCTCTGACATCTAGGCCGGCGCTTCCCGCAGTGGCGTACGCAGGCAAAAATTCCGTCAACCGTTTATCAAGGATTCTTAGGTCAATCTTCATGTGAATTTCTGAGCGAGAAGTCGTTGCGCGATCTCGGCGACGAGCCGGCGCGCGCATTCGAGCTTGGAGGCGCGCGGCAGCTCCTGCACGCCTTGCGCGTCCACCAGCAGCATCTGGTTGTCGTCCTGGCCGAAGGTCAGCGGGCCGATGTTGCCCACCAGCAGCGGGATGCCCTTGCGCTCGCGCTTGGCCGTGGCG
>JAKFCC010000245.1:0-1680 GCA_036676795.1 Gemmatimonadota bacterium | reverse complement strand
GGCGCGTGGCAACGGCGCGATTCCGCGCAAGCCCGGCATCGCCGGCGTCTCGCCCGCGCCCGTGGCCGAACTCACCGTCGAGTCCGTCATGACCGGCGGCCAAAGCCTGCCGCCCGTGGTGGAGTTGGGCCCGCAGGCGCGGCAGCTTTTCGAGCTGGACAAGCCGTTGCGTGATGCGCGCGATGACTTCGAGAAGTGCTACTTCGAGTTTCACCTGGCCAAGGAAGGCGGCTCGATGACGCGTGTGGCGGAGAAGACGGGGCTGGAACGCACGCACCTGTACAGAAAGCTCAAGCAACTGGGCGTCGACCTGTCGAGGGGCAAGCGCGGCGGGTGAGGAGTCCCCGAGGCCCTGCTATAATTGTCGGCTCTGGCCCGGTAGCTCAGTTGGTAGAGCAGCGGATTGAAAATCCGCGTGTCGGTGGTTCGATTCCGCCCCAGGCCACCAAGAAAAACAAGCACTTAGCCCAGTCGGAAACCGACTGGGCTTTTTGTTTTGCGCGCCATGTAGGCGCCGTGTAGGCAAATGGAATCCACTCAGATCAACGCGAGGCGAAGGCTCTAGGGCTAATCCCGTCAGAGCAGACGCATCGGTCACGGAATCGAAGTTCGTTCGAGCAGTGCCCCTTGAACTTCTGCAAGAGAGAACTGCGGCGAGACCACGACGGACGTCCACCGAATTCGCAGTCTTCCCGTCGACGGCTGCTTAGGGTCTATTGTGTTGAAGAACTCGACCGGCTGACGCGAACTGCGTGGCCAGCAGCGAGGTGATGCGGACCGCGCGAGCGAATCGACCCGGTTCGACGCCGCGCACGAACGTTGTTCTCACTTCATACAGGTACTAGGCTGCGATTTCTTGCCTTTGGTGTGAGCCACTTGGCCATTCTTCGCAAGTTCTGCACCGCTGCGGCCATCAGAAACTCGTCTCGCGCACCATTGAGGCCTCGCAATCGCAGCCGATCGAGTTTCAAGATGCGTTTGAGGTGGGCGAATAGCATCTCCACCTTCTTTCTGTCCTTGCGCGACTGCTCGTAGGCCGGTGTCGTGCATACAGTACGTGCGACGTCGCGCGCGTCTTCGTAGATGCTGCGCGCTATTCTGCGGTTCGGCGTGTTCGGGCAGCAGCGCTGCTTGTGGGGACAGCCGCCGCAGTCTTCGTTTCTGGCTCGGAACAGCACAGTGTCCTCGGAGGTTGGCCGCCCCGTTGTGGGCAGCTTCTTTCCGCCGGGGCAGTCGTAGCTGCGGCTCTGCTCGTCGAACCGGAAGTCCGAGCGGCTGAAGGTGCCGTCGTCGCGCTCGGCTTTCTCCCACACCGGGATATGCGGCTCGATCTGCTTGTCATTGACGATCCAATTGAGCATCGGCGCTGCGCCGTAGGCCGTGTCGCCGACCAGTCGCTTGGGTTTGAGAGCGAATCGCTTCTCGACGCGCTCGATCATCGTCCTGGTTGAGTCCACTTCATCGGTGCGGTGCGCTGGCGTGGCCTCGACGTCCACGATGATTCCAGCATCAAGGTCGATCAGGTAGTTGGTCGAGTACGCGTAGAACGCCGGGCCACCAGGCGCCGCGGTCCAGCGAGCAGCCGGGTCGGTGAGGGAGATGTTCTTGGGCGGGCTTGATGGCCCTCTGGGCGGAGCCGGCGGCTCGTCATCATCAGTGGCGGGATTGCTCGTATCGAGC
>JAKFCC010000244.1:0-1631 GCA_036676795.1 Gemmatimonadota bacterium | reverse complement strand
CGGCAGCGCCTTCTTCATTTCGTTGAGGATGTGCAGGCGTCCTTCCTTGGCCTGCGTCAGCGCCTCGTCCATCAGCTCGAGGGAAAGACCCTTGATCTTGATGTCCATCTGGATGGAGGTGATGCCATGCTCTGTTCCTGCAACTTTGAAGTCCATGTCGCCGAGGTGGTCTTCGGTGCCGAGGATGTCCGTGAGGATTGCGTACTTGTCGCCTTCCTTGATCATGCCCATCGCGACGCCTGCAACAGCGGAGCGAATCGGGACGCCGGCATCAAAGAGGCCGAGCGACGCGCCGCAGATCGAGGCCATGGAAGACGATCCATTGGACTCGAGAATGTCGGACACGATGCGGATGGTGTACGGGAAATCTTCGAACGGCGGCAGGACTGCCTGCACTGCGCGTTCGGCGAGGTTTCCATGTCCAATCTCGCGGCGGCTGGTGCCGCGCATCGGGCGGACTTCGCCTGTGGAGAATGGCGGGAAGTTGTAGTGCAGCATGAACGACTTGGTCGTCTCGCCGGGCTCATCGATCGAGTCGAGGCGCTGCACGTCGTTCGCGGTGCCGAGCGTGATGGCTACCAGGGCCTGAGTCTGTCCACGTGTGAACAGGGCTGAGCCGTGGGCGCGCGGGAGGACCGACGTATCTATAGTAATCTGCCGGACTTCGTTCGGCTTACGGCCGTCCACGCGGAGCCCGCTGTCCAGGACCTGGGCGCGGAGCTGGTGGTATTCCTGGTCGCCTACGAGCGTGTGGATATCCTTTGGGTTGTCCGGGAACTCGGTGAGGAGTTCGTTGGCAACTTCCTTCTTGACCAGCTCGACCGCTTCGATGCGGGTGTGCTTGTCTTTCCGGTTGATCGCTTCTACGATGCGGCCCGATGCAAGTTCCTTGACGCGGGTTTCGAGACCTTCGGGCGGCTTCGCAGGCGTCCAGGTCATCTTTTCCCTGCGGGCTTCCTTGAGCATCTCTTCCTGGAACCCTACGAGTTCCCGGATTCCGCCCTGGCCGATCTTGATGGCTTCGAGCATGTCCGTTTCGGACACTTCAGCGGCTCCGCCTTCGACCATGATGATGAAGTCCTGCGATCCGGCGACGACGATGTCCATCTCGGAGTAGCCGAGCTGTTCGAAGGTCGGGTTCAGGATCCAGTTGTCCTGGACGCGTCCGACGCGAACGCCGGCGATAGGTCCTTCGAAGGGGATCTTGGAGGCGTTGAGGGCGTACGAGGCCGCGACGAGCGCGATCATGTCCGCGTCATTTTCCTGGTCGGCCGAGATTACATAGATGAAGACCTGCACTTCATTCTTGAAGCCTTCCGGGAAGAGCGGGCGGATCGTGCGATCGATGATGCGCGCCTTGAGGATCTCGGAGTCGGCTGGACGTCCTTCGCGCTTGATGAAGCCGCCGGGGATTTTACCGGCTGCGTAGGCTTTGTCCTTGTATTCGACGAGGAGCGGGAAGAAAGGGAGCGGGGATTCGTTGTCGCTCACTGTAACTGCGGCGAGAACCATTGTGTCGCCGAACTGCACCAGGGCGGACCCTGCCGCCTGCTTTGCCATGCGTCCGGTCTCGATGATGAGTTTCCGTCCGGCAAAGTCTTTTTCGATTCTTTGTATCATTTTCCTTTTTC
>JAKFCC010000243.1:0-4809 GCA_036676795.1 Gemmatimonadota bacterium | reverse complement strand
CCGCTTGCTTTGCGGGAGCCGCTTGAGCTTCTGCGGATAGCGCGCTCAAGGTCGAGCCTGCCGCCAGGGCGAAAAACCCCAGAATGAATGACCGACGTTCCATCGAGTATTCCTCTTGTTCACTTCGGACAGGCAGAGCCTAACCGAACGCGCAATGGAGGAGCAAACTAGCTTCGCTCATCCACCCCCGGCATCCCTGCCGTCGCGGAAAACCCTGATGCGGTAGCGGGGGAAACCCTTACTTCGGCATCGGGGTTCAGCGCCAAGCCCTGTCCACCAGCCATAAACCCCGAACACCACCAGGGCGATCATAAGCGCTGCCATGGAGCGGGGTTAGGCGGCTCATTGCCTGAGCTGGTGCTTCGCCTGCTCCTGCGCGGCGCGGGTCAGCAGGGCCTCTAGCTGAGCAAGGGCGATCGGCGATAGCACCAGCCGGATGTCCGCGTCGGCTTCCGTCGCAAGGCTTATGATGGCGCCTTCATTGGGATCGGCGCTTACCACAATTTCGGAGACGGTTGTCACTGGGATTTCGACAACAGGTTTCTCTGACATGACGGCATTCAGCACCACGCCCCATCGGAGGGCAAGCGCGTCCCTCATCCCTCTCTCCCTGCGCGAGGATGGCGGCGGCGACGGCAGTCCTGAATTGCCGCGGAACGTCTGCGCTCTCTGCTCGTTCATCTAGCTCCCAGAGTAGGAGCAGGATCATGGACCACGCCAAGCATGCGCGTCTTGCCAGCACCGAGTTGACGCCCGAGACCCTTGAAGGGGCTACGATCTACGGGCCGGGTGATGAAACAATCGGGTCGGTCTCTCACGTCCACGGCTTCGGGCCGACGAGCCTGGTCGTGGTGGATGTCGGCGGCTTCCTCGGCATCGGGGCCAAGCCGGTCGCGGTACCCTTGAGCGAACTCGAGTTCATGCGCGACGAAGATGGCGATGTTCACGCCGTGACCAATTGGACCAAGGACCAGTTGAAGGACATGCCCGAGCATATCGACCCCTAGCGCCGGCGGCGGCCGAGGCCCCACCGAAGAAGTCGTGACGTGCTGTCATTACGACCTCGCCGGAGCCGAAGTAGCCGTTCTGACAGAGCGGAATCGTTCAACGATTCCAATGGTGGGGATTTTCGGGAACGTGTGAGAATATGGCTCAGACTTGAAGCCTTCTCCCAGGCCTTCTAAGCTGCTGGTCACAGGTTCGAATCCTGTCGGGCTCGCCATATTTATCAAGGGCTTACACACTTTTTTTCTTCTGGGAGTTGGAAATCAGGCTGCTGGTTTCCAACTTCGTTTCCTCGCTACTCGGTGGTTCGCGAGCCCTGAGGAAACTGACGCCCGTTCGCGAGTTGCCTGGCGGTGACCCGGTCCCCCAGATGAGGAGTGACCTTTTTTGTTGACCACTCCTGGCCCCTTCCAGCCGACCTGCCGGCAAGCCTGAAACGGCCCCAGTCATCCAGATTCCGGATTACCGAGTTGGTAAAAGCGGCTGTTCAAGAGCAGTAATCAATAGGAAGTTGAAGAGATCGCACAAGGAGGAAGATGAGCATCCAGGTTCTCGTCAGTGGCGGCAATGGTCGGCTTGCCCGCGCGCTCTCCGCTGTTGGCAGTCATCATGTGAAAGCACTCACGCATGGTGAACTGGACATTACAGACGCTCTATCTGTCAAAACCGTATTGGCGCAGCTGCGTCCGCGCGTGGTGATTAACGCAGCGGCTATCAGTAGCGTGGACACTTCAGAGACCGCGACGGAACGCGCGACGGCCGTCAATGCGCTGGCTCCCGGTCAGATGGCACAAATTTGTGCGGCGATGGCCACGCCGTTCATCCATATTTCTACGGACTACGTGTTTGGCGGCTCGACCGAACGGCCATGGCGCGAATCCGATCCTGTCTCGCCCGTCAACAATTACGGTCGCTCGAAAGCTGAAGGCGAGCAAAACGTCCTCGCCGTCAAAGCAGGGGTCTGCGTAGCCAGGGTTGCGTGGCTGTTTGGCGATGGCAGCGACTTCATCAGCTATCTGCTGCGGAGCGACAACCATGTCGTCAAGGTCGCAAGTGACCAGATCGGCTCGCCAACCCCGATCTTTCCGCTCGCCCGGAGGCTGCTGGACCTGGCCGAGCGCATGACGGCGCGAGATGCCGTCCCTCGAATCCTTCATTTGGCCGGCTCGCCGGCCGTGTCACGCGCGGACTGGGTGGCTGCTGCATTCCAGGCGCTGCAGCTGGCGGGCAGGCGAACGCCCGAAATCGAGCGGGTCACCATGGCCGACCTTGCCTCCACCACTCAGCGTCCCCGATACAGCGCGCTTGATTGCAGCCTTGCGGCAGAGCTGTTTGGCGGAGAGCTCGACTGGCGCAGTGCGATGGCCCAACCAGAAACGTTTGCCGCAGCCTTCGATCAGTAGATGCGGATCGCAGAAACGTCCGCAGCAGCTACAGGCCCTGCGGAAACGTGCTGATCCGACAGGTCTTCCGGTGCGGTCCGGAGGCTTGCGGGCCGCTCCTGCCCCACTGCTTGAGGATTACCCCCGCCGAAGCCAATCGGGTTCAGGGGCTGGAGGTCGTCATCGACAAGCTTGGCCTGGAAGTGCCCGGCTCTGCCGCGCCGATGGAACGGCCCGCCGTGGAAGTGCCCGGGAGCCACGCCAGATTTCGTCGTTGAGGGGCGCCAGCCTGCTCTCTTGCCTCCATGGGAGAGCGAGCCCGCCAACCGTAGGTACCCCTTCCGCGCATTATCCTAGCCCCTCGCGAACGCCGACAACTGCAGCTCGGCCCGCCCGGCAGTCGAGCCGCGGGGCGGATGCGAATCCCGCAGCGCCATTCGCGGCTCTCAAAAATGCGGCAGGTTTGAGCAATGAGCTTGACCGATGGGGCTTCTGAACGTGGCTTGCCGGCTCGGCGCCTCGACATCCGGCACCTGATCTTCGACGAAGCCGATGATCATCCATCAGCAGCCAACGGCTTGCATCAGGTCGCTCGACAGCTCGCGCTGGAGCAACTCCATGCAGGTGATCATTCGCGCCTCGTCTTCCTGGCCGCCCCGGGCCGCGATCCAGAGGTTCCTCCGGGCATCCCGGCGCAGATCCTGCCTCTTCGGGGGCGACGGATACTGGGCCGGAGCATCGGGCTCGATCGGGATGTCCTGGACGCGGTCCTGTCGGACGCGGGTCCCTCGACGGTTTTTCATATACACGGCGTCAGGCAGCTGCTCCTGCTCCCGATTGCACGCGCCCTGAACCGGCGGCGGCTGCCCTATGGCGTCACCGCGCATAGCCGATTTGCCCATATCTACAGCCTGGACCACAAGCTGGAGCGACCGAAGACCGCCCTTTACGTCAGGTTTGTCGAGGGTTTCGCGCTAAAGGCAGCACGCTTCGTCCACGCTTTGACCCCCCACGAAGCCGATGTCGTGCGCCGGCTCGTTCCCGGCGCCAAGGTCGTGCTCTTGCCCAATGCGGTCTATTCGAGCCGCCTGGACGGGATCCCGCAGGCTCCAACCCGTAGCGGCCCTTCTGCCGACTTTCCGACCTTCGGGTTCTTCGGGCGGCTGGCGATCGAGCACAAAGGGCTGGATCTGCTGATCGAAGGCTTCGCGCGCTATCGCCATGCCGGAGGCAAGGGCAGGCTCGCGCTGTTCGGCAGCGGGCAGAGCCATCAGCAGCTTGCCGAGATGTGCTCTGCAGCCAGGATTGCCGATGTCTGCTCGATCGAAGGGCCACGTTTCGGAGACGACAAGCTGCGGACGGCAAGCCAGTGGGACTTTTACGTCGCCCCCTCGCGCTTCGACCATATGCCGCTGGCGCTGATGGAAGCCGGCCTGATGGGCCTGCCGCTCATCCTCTCGGAAGGAACCGGGTTGCTTAGCCGCGTAGAGGCGGCCGGTGCCGGGTTCGCGATTGCCGATCTCAGCGCCCAATCCGTCGCGGAGGCGATGCACACCGCCGAGAATATCGATCCAGGCCAATGGCGCATACTCTCGCAGAGAGCGTATCGCGTTGCACTCTCGATCGGAGACTGGACGGCGATCGCCGCCTCCCTGCGCGATCTTTATTGCGGGGGCCCGATTGCTGATGCGGGCCATCCGTCGACGCACCCTCAGGAATACGCGGCCGACTGAGCGCTCCAGGCAAAAATGGGTTACCCCTATTTTCATGACAATCTTGGTAGTTAACCAAAATGATCTGTTCAGGGCATTGCATGTTACGTTGATTGGCTGAGTTATCCGTGAATTTATTCGGGCCCGGAGCTGAATAGATCGGGCTCTATACCATTGTTTTAAAATATTGAATCACGGAACGCAGGAGGCGGACATGCGCGTGCCGTTCTACCGTCATTCATTGCCGTCGAGCAGCGCAGCGCTTGTCGCTGAAGTCATCGAGAGTGGTTTTCTGACGAGCGGCCAACGTTGCTCCCGGGTGGAGGAACGGCTGCGCGCCATTTTCAATGTCTCGCACGCAAAGCTGACCAGCAGCTGGACGCAAGGCGCGGTGGCGACCCTGCTCGCCCTCGGCATCGGGCCTGACGATGAAGTGATCGTGCCGGCGATGACGTTCGTGGCGACAGCGAACGTCGTCAGGCAGGTTGGTGCCAAGCCCGTCTTCGTGGATGTCGACCCCTCGACGCTCCTGATCGACATCGCTTTGGTCAAGGCCGCCGTCACGCCGCGGACCAAAGCCGTTATCCCCGTCCACCTCTATGGGCAGATGGTGGATGTCGCTGCTCTGCGCGCCGCGCTGCGCGCCGACATCAGGATCATCGAAGACGCCGCTCACTGCTTCGAAGGCAGGCGAGCCGGCCGCCGCCCGG
>JAKFCC010000242.1:0-1965 GCA_036676795.1 Gemmatimonadota bacterium | reverse complement strand
CAGACCACCCCCGGCGAAACATCTACGGCGCAAAGAGCACAGACCCCTTTTGCGCAGGACTTGCAGACTGCGATGGCATCGTTGTCACGGTGTTGGAAGCACTTCATAGAGGGCCTAACGCCTAAGTTAAGCCGCGCCGAAGGCGTCGGCTTGAATGGTTAGTTAGGCGCCAGGCGCCGGTTAGTGGTCGTGCGGTGGCGCACGGTAGATTCCGTATTCCTTGATCTTCCCGCCAACAAAGGTGATCGAAAGGATCTTGTAGGCTTCATCGTCAGGGATTTCCTTGCGCTGGTCGATGAAAGGAAGTTCTAACACCGAGCAAGTTCCGTTTTCGGTGCTGTGGCATGCCTCGACCGAAAGCTTGTATACGAGAGGAGAATCTACATCTGCATAAATGCTCTTTTCTATCTCGACACGAATCCCATCCTGGACCACTTCAAGGAAGAGAATTCTTCTGTATCGCTCGTCTGTACGAAGCTCCAAAGAGAATGAATCTGAGTCGAGCTTTATGTGAGACCAGTTTCTGTACGACGGCGAGCTCGCGGCTGCGGTAGCGCTTAGCAAGAAGATTGCCATTGCGGGGTATAGGTTCATTTCGCCGCCTAACGCCTTAGTTAAGCCGCGCCGAAGGCGTCGGCTTGAATGAATGGTTAGGCTGGCTGCCGATCACTTTCGTTGACCGTCCAGAATGTGCGGCCGGAGTGCGTGCGGTCTACAAACAGATGATGATTCTTCTGCTCAATGGCGTCTATTGCAGCAGCTGCATCTTGGGCAGTCCTAGAGTCCTTGTGCGAGAGCAGCGCATTAAGCGCGGGCAACGCATCTGCACGCAAAGAGTAGGCGCAAAGCCCGCACGCTCGGTAGCGCACCATCGTAGATCTGTCCCCGAGCGCCGCTAGCCCTAACTGAAATGCAGCCTCACTCTCTCGCGCATATCGGATGGAGTGGAAAACCAGCGACAACCGACCTTGCCAAGTCTTGGCTCTAGGATAGAACGAAGCTAGATAGGGGACGACGTCGCGGCCGAGAGGCTTGAGTTGCACCCAAGTAGCCTCCTCTTGCGAGGTGGAGGCGGTATCTAGAGCAGCCACCAAATGCTCAATGTCAGAGTCGCGTATAACGCTCATACCGGCCTAACGCCTAAGTTAAGCCGCCGCCGGCCCAAGAAGCATGACTTGTGTCGCGTCCATCCCCGGCGGTCGGCTTGAATGAATGGTTAGGCCGGACGCTAAGTCGCGGAAGGGCGCTTTGCAAGCCAGGGCGGGCCGAGAAGGCTTGGCCCGCTTGGCGAACTGTGACGGGTGACAACGAAGGGCCGCCCTGATGATGGGTTTTGCGGCAGTCGAGCCGGCAGCAGAGGACGACCACACGCGAATTGGCTGGAAGCGGGTGACCAGGACCCGCACTGGACCTTCCCGAAGCCAAACACGACATCGGCCCGCGAACGGGCCGAAGCAACTGAAGCGGATGAGGGCCTAACGCCTTAGTTAAGCCGCGCCGAAGGCGTCGGCTTGAATGATGAGTTAGGCCGCCATGCTAACCGGCGGGCAAGAAGACGACCACCCAGCCGACGGCGATGAACACGGCCAACTTGATAGACAGGTCGCGTAAGGAGCGATGCCAAGTTCTGTCTGAGCTTTCTTGATTGGACCAACCGCCTGGCGAATCGTCGTCGATTGTCACGAGGTGCCCGATGGCAGCCCAGCCCGACATGATCAAGGCGGGCGCTCCCAGCCAGAGTGCAGCGGGGCTAGAGAATAGTTGTGACGCGACCAGGGATCCGGCGACTGATGCGGCGAATACGCCGAGAACAATCTTTGGAAAGTGCCCCATTGCTATTCGCCTAACGCCTAGTAGGCCTCAAAAGTGAGGCATATGGCCGTATGGTTCTCCGCAGCGGTTGAGACGTCAAGCGAAATCCTGCGTTTGGTCAAAGGGTTGTCCGCTGTCGTTGGGGCGCGACCG
>JAKFCC010000241.1:0-10705 GCA_036676795.1 Gemmatimonadota bacterium | reverse complement strand
CGGACCTGACAGTGCCGCCATCGAAGGAGTGGTCGTAACGGCCACATCCATGGGCGGCAACGTGAGCCGAACCGCCCGTACCGACGCCAATGGACGTTTCACGATCACGTTCCCGAACGGCGAGGGGGATTACATGATCTCGCTCGCCGCCATCGGCTACGCGGCGAAGCGGTTCGAGATCAAGCGCAGCGCTGACGAAGAAATCCTGATCGCCGACTCGCGCCTGAATCGCATCGGTACGGTTCTCGAGGACATGAAGATTACCGCCGAGCGTCCCAAGGTCTCGCGCACCGAGGCGAATGCGCCGGATGTGAGCGGAACTGAGCGGCAGATCAATAGCGGCGCCGTCCCCGCTGACCTTCTCGGCGACCTGGCAGCGATGGCGGCCAGCCTGCCAGGCGTCCAGGCAATCCAGGGTGACGACGGATCAAACGGGTACTCGGTGCTCGGCCTGGGAGCCGACCAGAACAACACCACGCTCAATGGAATGAACTTCGGAGGATCGAGCATTCCACGGGACGCGGCGGTGCGGTCGTCGCTCATTACCTCGCCCTACGACGTCTCGCGCGGCGGATTCAGCGGCGGGCAGTTTTCCATCAGCACGCGCTCGGGTTCGAATTTCATCACCCGCGGCATGAGTCTCAACCTGGACGCCCCGCAGCTTCAGTGGACCGACCGTGCATCGCGCGCACTCGGGCAGGAGTACTCCAATCTCTCGCTGGGTGGCGCTACCTCCGGACCTATCAAGTTCGACAAATCGTTCTACAACATTTCCTATCAGCTTGGCCGCCGGTCGAACGAGCTGCAGACGCTGCTCACAACAAACGCGAGCGGACTCGAGGCAGCAGGCGTTGCGCAGGATTCGGTGACGCGGCTGCTCGGACTCCTGCAGAGCCGGGGAATTCCGCTCACTACGAGTGCTGTTCCGGGTAGCCGGTTGGGAGATCAGGGATCGCTGTTCGGCTCCGTTGACATTGCACCGCCGTCCTCCAACAGCGGACAGGCAATCAACCTTTCCTTCAACGGAAACTGGAACAGGCAGACACCTGTCAGTGCCTTTGCGACGGAGCTTCCCTCGCACAGCGGAGAACGCACCAGCTGGCGCGGCGGAGTTCAGGGAAGACACAGCAGCTATGTGAAGAACAAGATCCTGAGCGAGACATCAGGGGGAGTCAGTCTCTCGAGAACATTCGCGAACCCATTTCTCTACCTTCCAAACTCACTGGTTCGAGTCAATTCCCAGTTTGCAGACGGGACGAACAGTGTCCAGGCGCTTCAGTTTGGCGGCAACCCCAACCTCAACTCGAGCCAGACGCAAACCAGCGTAAACTTCCTCAATCAGCTGTCCTGGTTCAGTGTGAACAACAAGCACCGGGTAAAGCTCACGTCCGAGCTGCGGCGTGAAGGCAACAGGCAGGAGCAGTCCAACAACACGCTGGGCACATTCAGCTTCAACTCTCTCGCTGATTTCGAGAGCGGGCGCACGGCGGCGTTTACCCGCCAGCTCGGAGTGCGGGAGCGGGATATCACACAGTACGTCGCGGGCCTGTCACTCGGTGACGCCTACCGGAGAACTCCCGACCTGCAGATTCAGTATGGTGTGCGGGTGGATGCGAACCGTTTTGCGAATACACCGAACCTGAACCCGCAGGTGGAGTCGGTGTTCGGCGTCCGCAACGACGAAGTTCCGAACCGACTGTACCTCAGCCCAAGAATTGGATTCTCCTGGACCTATGGCACTGCTGCGCAGATTGGCGCCTTCGAAGGCGCCTTTCGCGGACCGCGCGCCGTTGTCCGCGGCGGAGTGGGAATCTTCCAGAACAATTCCAACACCGGGCTGATTGGTTCAGCCCTGGACAATACAGGGCTGCCAAGTGCTGTTCAGCAGATAATGTGCGTCGGAGGAGCTGCACCGGTTCCCGACTGGAACAGCTACGCATCCGGCACGAGCAACATTCCGACGAAGTGCGCGGATGGATCGTCGGGAAGTGTCTTCTCGAACCTGGCGCCGAACGTGTCGCTCTTCGCGAAGGACTATGAGCTGCCTCGCAGTCTCAGGTCCAACCTGCAGTGGAACGGGCCGCTCCTCGGCAATCGCTTCTCTGCGACTGTGGAGGGTACCTACTCGCTCAACCTGAATCAGGCCGGAAACATCGACCTCAACTTCAACGGCACGCCTCGCTTCGCGCTTGCAGATGAAGCCGGGCGACCGGTCTATGTGCGGCCCAGCAGCATCGTGCCGCTCACCGGCGCAGTGGCACCGCAGGACTCCCGGATATCGTCGGCGTTTTCACGAGTGACCGAATTCGCATCCGATCTTCGGTCCGAGAGCAAGCAGCTCTCACTGCGTGTGTCTCCTGTGAGCTTCAACGCGAACTTCAACTGGGGCGCGTCCTACGTTTACTCCAATGTCCGCGAGCAGGTTCGCGGATTCAGCAATACAGCAGGCAACCCGCTCCTTAAGGAATGGGCCAGGTCGCAATTCGACTCTCGTCACCAGATCGTTTACAACCTCGGGTACAATTTCTTCGATTGGGTTCGCGTGAACTGGTTCGGGAATTTCCGTTCGGGTTCACCCTTCACGCCAATGGTTGCGGGTGACGTCAATGGAGACGGCTACTCCAACGACCGAGCATTCATTTCGGGCAACTCGAACACGCTTGTGGGTCAGGGAATTGAAAACCTGATGAAGACGGGATCGTCACAGGCTCGTGAATGCCTGAGCAGGCAGCTCGGCAAGCTGGCCGCGCGCAACAGCTGCCAGGGTCCCTGGTACACGACGGCCAACATGTCTATCTCGCTGAACCCCATCAAGCTGCGCATGCCGCAGCGCGCTTCGATTTCATTCTCTGTTTCCAATCCGCTTGGCGCTGCAGACCTCCTGGTGAACGGGTCCGACAAGCTGCGCGGATGGGGCCAGCCGTCCTTCCCGGACCAGTCGCTGTTGTATGTGCGCGGATTCGATCCTGCAACGCAGTCATACAGATACGAAGTGAATCAGCGCTTCGGTTCCACAAACACGGCACTCGGCGGATTCCGTTCGCCCGTTACGCTCACCGCCTCAATGCGGTTTGACATCGGCCCGACGCGGGAGCGGCAGATGCTCACGCAGCAGCTCGATCGCGGCCGGCGCACCCAGGGCACCAAGATCAGCGAAGCATTTCTCCGAGGAATGGTGATTGGCGGCGGAACGCCAAACCCCATGGCGCCCATACTCCGTCAGCAGGATTCGCTGAAGCTCTCGGCGATGCAAGCCGACAGCATCGCGGTGCTGAACAGGATGTACACCATCAAGGCCGAGCAGATCTGGGGCCCTGTAGTCAAGGAGTTTGTCGCTCTTCCGGACAACTATGACAGGAACATCGTTTACGACAGGTACATCGCTGCACGCAAAGCCACGATCGACCTGATGATCAGCATTGCACCTTCAGTGAAGGGCCTGCTGAACGATGCGCAGTGGAGAAAGCTCCCGCCCTTTGTCGCGAGCAACCTCGACCCGCGCTACCTCGCATCCATTCGCAATGGAACCGCGATGTTCACGGGCACCGGAGGATTCGGTGGATTCGAGGGTATGTTCATGGGTGCAGCGGTAATGATGGGCGGTGGCGGCGGTGGGCAGGAAGTACGAATCATTCGGCACGATTAACTCACTTCACGATACGCGGTACAACCATATGAGAACTACACGATATCTGGGCCTGGCCCTGGGATTGACGGTTGCGGCAGGAGTTGCGGACGCGCAGGATCGCGGCACGATCCGCCAGCTCGGCCCTGTTGTGGCGAAGTCAACAGAGCCCATAACGAACAACGTCACTATCCGGCCGCTGGCTTCCGGCGTGCTGGTGAACGATGCGATGAAGCGGCGCGTGATTTTCTTCGATCCTGCGCTGTCCAGGTTCACCATGGTTGCCGACACCACACCGGAAACCGGCAACGCGTACCCTAACCGGATGCCCGGCAGCCTGATCGGCTTCAAGGGCGACTCTTCACTTTTCTTCGACGCGCAGTCACTGTCGATGCTGGTGATCGATCCCGCCGGCAAGATCGCCCGCGTGATGTCGCTGCCAAGCTCGCAGGATGCAATGGCGATGGGACTGCAGGGCGCGTCCTATGACGGGCGTGGAAACATCATTTACCGCGCTGCCCCATTCCCTACCGGTGGAATGCGGTTCGGACAGGGTGGCCCGATGCATCTGCCTGAGTTCCCTGATTCGGTTCCCCTGCTTCGCATCAACATGGCGACCAGAGTGCGCGACACACTCGCCTGGGTCAGGGTGCAGAAGATCAAGATGGAGATGACACCCACCGCAAATGGCGGGATGTCCATGACATCGCAGATCAACCCTCTACCTATAGTAGATGAGTTTGCGGTTCTTCCGGATGGATCTGTGGCGCTGGTTCGCGGCAAGGACTATCACGTCGATTTCGTGAATGCCGACGGGACGAAGGTATCGGCCGCCAAGATTCCGTTCGACTGGCAGCGTCTGACGGATGAGGACAAGGTTGCACTGATCGATTCGGTCAAAGCAGCGCGCGAGCGCATGCTGGCCGCCAATCCTCCCGTCACTCTCGGTGGCGCCGGCGGACCGCAGGTCTCCCTCGGCGGTGCCGGCGGTGGTGGCGGCGGACCGATGATCAATATCCAGATCGGACCCGGAGGCCCGGGCGGTACGCCCGGCGGCGCGCGGCCAACGCCACCTCAAATGGTTTTTGTCCCCCCGTCTGAACTCCCCGACTACAAGCCGCCATTCTTTGCGGGCGCGTCGCGTGTCGATACCGAAGGCAACCTCTGGATTCGCACGATCCCGACGAAAGCCATCCCGGGCGGGCCAGTGTACGATGTTATCAATCGCAAGGGCGAGCTCGTCGAGCGCGTTCAGATTCCGGTCAACAGCACAATTGCCGGATTCGGCCCGAACGGCGCTGTGTACATGACCGTTCGCGAAGGCGACAATACCTTCCTGCAAAAAGCCAGCGTCAGGTAGGCGTACATGAGCGCCAAAGACGGCCCGCCAGATGTTTTGGCGGGCTGTCTTGTTTTGTGGACCTGTTGCATTATTGCCAGAGCGAAAGTGACAGAGATGCCGCACCCCTCACCAGCTGAACCATGACAAATCCGACTCAGGAATATCCGGACAGAATTGGCCTGGATAACGACGCGCCGACGCCGACTTATTCGCCATACATCGCGGCATCGACAAATCTTCGCGAGCTCACACCTCTCCCGATAATTGTCGGAGCCCTGCTCGGAATCATATTCGGCGCTTCGTCACTGTACCTGGTCCTGCGAGTCGGGCTCACAGTAAGCGCATCGATTCCGGTTGCCGTCATCTCGATCACCCTGTTCAGGCTGTTCGCAAAGTTCGGGGCGCGCGACGCGACAATTCTCGAACACAACATCGTTCAGACCACGGGATCCGCCGGCGAATCCATTGCATTCGGTGTCGGCGTCACGATGCCCGCGATCCTCATTCTCGGCTTCGACCTCGAGATTACCCGCGTGATGCTCGTCGCGGTGCTGGGCGGACTGCTCGGAATCCTGATGATGATTCCTCTGCGCCGCGCACTCATTGTCGCGCAGCACGGAATCTTGAAATACCCGGAAGGCACCGCATGCGCCGAGGTGCTCAAGGCCGGCGCGTCGAAAGAGTCGCGCGAGAATGCAGCACCCGCGCACAGGAAGATGGCGCTCAGCGGCACGAGCGCGAAGACGATCTTCACAGGTTTCGGCATCGGTCTCGTGTACAAAAGCGCGATGTCGGCGTTCCGCAGCTGGAAGGAAGTCCCGGAAAAGATTTTTGGACCCCCGTTCAACGGTGCGTCCGTTTCGGTGGAAGTTGCGCCGGAGCTTCTCGGCGTTGGTTATATCATCGGTCCGCGCATCGCGGGAATCATGGCTGCAGGTGGTGTGCTCGCATTCCTGGTGCTGGTGCCGATGATCAAGTTCTTTGGCTCGGCCCTGCCGGTTCCTCTCGAGCCGGAGACGACAGCTCTTATCAAGGACATGAGCCCGAACGCGATTCGCAATGCATATGTGCTCTATATCGGAGCCGGTGCGGTTGCTGCCGGAGGATTGATAAGTGTACTCCGCTCGCTGCCCGTCATCTGGCACGGCATCAAGGGTGGAATGAAGGACTACTCCGCATCCAAGCTGGAGGGCCAGCCGGCAACACTTCGCACTGACCGCGATCTCCCGATGCGCCTTGTTCTGCTCGGCGTTCTTGCGCTCGTACTGGTGATCGCGTTTGCAAATCCGCTTTACGTGGGTGGAACAGGAATCGCGGCCCGGTTTGCGGCGGCTCTGCTGATCGTGTTCTTCGGATTCCTGTTCGTAACGGTTTCCTCGCGGCTCACGGGAGAAATCGGGTCTACGTCAAATCCGATTTCGGGAATGACCGTGGCCACGCTGCTGCTTACATGTCTTTGCTTCGTCGTGCTGGGCTGGACTGGCAGCAACTATTACGTGACCGCGCTTTCGATTGGTGCAGTGGTCTGCATTGCCGCCTCCAACGGAGGCACCACCTCACAGGACCTGAAAACCGGATTCCTGGTCGGCGCAACGCCACGGTCGCAGCAGATCGCCATCCTGATTGGTGCACTGCTTTCAGCGCTGCTGCTCGGTCCCATTCTGCTCAAGCTGAATTCCGCCGGCACAGTTTACGTTCCTGTGGGAACCACCATCGAAGGCGTCTCCGCAGGATCCCTGAAAGCCGGTGAGCGCGTTGATGTTGCAACGCTCAGCACCCGCGAGACGATCAGTGGCACAAATATGGGCGCCGCCGATTCGCGCGAGTATTTCGTCTGGCATCGGCAGGACGACAAAGGCGGCAACGCGGAAAAGTACCTCGTGGATGAAACCGGCACGCCCAAGTATTTCGTGGATCCCGGAATCAACGGCACCATCCGCACGCTTCCAAATGGACAGAACATTCCCAAGTTCGACGCCCCGAAGGCGACGCTCATGTCCTACATCATCAAGGGCATGCTGGGCGGGAAACTTCCGTGGGGACTGGTGCTGCTGGGAGCAATGATTGCGCTGGTGCTGGAGATGTCGGGTATTCCGTCGCTTGCATTTGCTGTTGGTGTGTATCTCCCGCTCTCTTCGTCCGCGCCGATATTCTTTGGCGGCATGATTCGCTGGCTGGTGGATAAGTGGATAGCCAGGAAACACGCAGGCAAGGATCTCACCGAGGAGCAGCTCGTAGCCGAGGGAGACAAGAGTCCCGGTGTGCTGATGGCGTCCGGGTATATCGCCGGCGGCGCGATCGCCGGAATTCTCATTGCCTTCATCGGTGGTGCTCCGATCATGGCGAGGTTCAACGAGAAGATCGCAAAGTTCGGTGAGACCAATCCCCTGCAGGTCGGACCGGCGGCAGATATTCTGTCTTTCCTGCCCTTCATAGTGCTGATGGTCCTGCTCTATCTCACTGGCCGCGAGAAGATTCTCGCGCCCCGGGATACGTCGACCTAGCGGCGGGATGCCATATCCGGAGATGGAGGCCCTGACAGCAGCGCTCGCCGACCGGTACGAAATCGGTCGCGAGCTGGGGCATGGCGGAATGGCAACCGTCTTTCTCGCAAAGGACCTGCGCCACCAGAGGCAGGTTGCGATAAAGATTATTCACGCCGATCTCACGCGCGCTGTCGGCGGACAGCGTTTTCTCCGCGAGATTGCGATCGCCGCGCGTTTGCAGCATCCCAACATCCTGACACTGATCGACTCCGGCGAGGCCGGCGGGCTGCTTTACTACGTGATGCCATACGTTGACGGCGAGACGCTGCGTGCCCGGATCGCGCGTGGTCCGATGAGTGTTTCCGACGCAATGCGTGTTTTTCGGGAGATCGCAGAAGCGCTCGGCTACGCGCATAGGAACGGAATGATCCATCGGGACATCAAGCCCGAAAATGTCATGCTGTCAAATCGACACGCGCTGATCCTCGACTTCGGCGTGGCGAAGGCGGTTGATGATACCGAGACGAGACAGCACCTGACAACCGAGGGAAGTTCGCTTGGAACTCCTGCCTACATGGCCCCTGAACAGGTCACGGCAGACCCAAACTATGACGGGCGCGTAGACATTTACTCCGCGGGAATCGTCGCTTACGAGATGCTGACGGGGAAGCCGCCCTTCACCGGCACGGCCCAGCAGCTGATGTCGGCTCACGTGATCACTGCGCCCACACCGGTTCGTCTGGTCCGCGCCGATGTACCGGAAGAAGTCGAGCGCATTGTAATGAAGTGCCTCAACAAGGATCCTGGCGACCGGTACCGATCCGCAGAAGATCTGCTCGCGGAGCTGGAGTCACTGATAACGCCGGCCTCGTCTGCACTGTTGCAATCAGAAACCGGCGTGCGGAACAAGCGCACACTCGTCGGTTTGGCCTTGCTCGGAGCTGCACTGGTGGCCGGCCTCGGGTACTGGCTGACCTCCGGGATACGAAACGAAAGGTGGCTCAGAAATACCGGCATTCCTGCCATCCAGAAGTATGCTGAAAACGACATGGCCGACAGTGCCCTGCTGATGGCGGGCAGGGCAATCAAGATCGCACCGGACGATTCGGCGCTGAACTCGCTGCTCCGCCAGTTCAGTCGCGCCGGCGTCCTCAAAACCGAACCGGCCGGTGCGAAAGTTTTCGCGAGCCTCGTCGGCGATACATCGCACTGGGAATACCTGGGCACGACGCCAACAGATACGATTCGCGTTTCCACTCGGCCTCCGTCGCGCATCCGCATCGAGAAAGAGGGATTCGAAACCGTCAACCGGTTCTTGTCGGGCTTCCCCGCCAGGCCGCTGGTACTGGATTCTTCGACGGCGCGGACGCGGAACATGGTGAGGCTCCCTGGAGGAAATCTGGGTGGTGCCCTGCCGGGACTCGATAATCTGCCGGCCGTTGCCCTGGGTGATTACCGAATTGGCAAATACGAAGTCACCAATCGGGAATTCAAGAAGTTCGTGGAGGCGGGCGGATACACCAGAAAGGAATTCTGGAATTTCCCATTCGTCAGGAATGGAAAGACTCTCGCTTTCAGCGACGCAATTGCGCTCTTCACGGACAGGACCGGGCGCCCGGGTCCTGCGGCGTGGGAAGCTGGTGACATTCCCGCAGGTCAGGAAGACTATCCCGTTGGCGGACTTAGCTGGTACGAAGCAGCAGCGTTCGCGCAGTATTCTGGAAAAACGCTCCCCAGCATTTATCACTGGGCTCGTGCCGCGTCGGTCGGTCTCACTGCCTTTATCGTTCCCTCGAGCAACTTCAATGAAAAGGGCCCGGTCCGCGCAGGTTCCGGCCGCGGTATGAGCGGGTTCGGTGTGTTCGACATGGCCGGCAATGTTCGCGAGTGGTGCTTCAACGAAAGCAATGGCAAACGCTACATCCTGGGCGGTGGATGGAATGACGAACCGTATGCCTCCATCGACGCCATCACCCAGGACCCATTCGATCGCTCTGTGACGAATGGCGTAAGACTGATGGAACTGGTCACCACTGAGCCGAATCTCGCAAAAGCGATGGCTCCTATACCGCGCGGGTTCCGCGACTATTCCCTTGAACGACCAGTCTCGGACGCACAGTTCAAATCGTTCCTGTCGTTGTACGACTACGACAAGAGTGCTCTCGAAGCGAAAGTCGAGGAAAAGAGAACGAACGACCTGGGACTCAGGGAGAAGATCACGTTCAATGCCGCCTACGGAAGGGAGCGTGTGACCGCATATCTCTACCTGCCAAAGCGGGGAACTCCTCCCTTCCAAACAGTGGTCTATTTTCCTGGCTCGAACGCAATTCACACCGAGAAGGCAGAGGGAAACCTCGAAATCGACCGCATCGATTTCCTCCTCAAGAGCGGGCGGGCAATTCTTTACCCCATTTACAAGAGCACCTACGAGCGGGGAGACAGTCTCAATAGCGACTACGCGGACACGACGATCTTTTATCGCAACCACGTCGTAATGTGGGCAAACGATCTCAGGCGCTCAGTCGATTACCTCGCTACACGAAGCGACATCGACATGGGTCATCTTGGGTATATGGGCATTAGCTGGGGTGGCACGCTTGGCGCCATCATGATTCCTGTCGAGCCGCGAATCAAGGCTGCGGTTCTTTATGTGGCGGGACTGCCGGGAGAGAGATCGCGCCCGGAAGTTGACCAGATAAACTTTTTGCCAAGGCTGAAAATCCCGGTAATCATGCTCAACGGGAAATACGACCATTTCTTTCCTGTTGAAAGCTCGCAAAAGCCCTTCTTCGAGCTTATCGGGACCCCGGCACAACACAAGAAATACATCCTGTATGAAGGCGGTCACTTTGTTCCGCGCACCCAGTTGATCTCGGAGTCCCTGAACTGGTTCGACAGGTATTTCGGTCCGGTAAAATAGATCCAGACTGCCCTGGCCCCGGTCCGGACCGCCGGGGCTCCTTTCATGCCCTTCTATAGTATGTAACTTTTACGCGTCCCGGTTATGGGAGAATTCCCTACGCAGGATCAGGCCAACCCTTATTTGTCCCAAGGTCTGTCGTACGATCTTAACTGACACGTAATCGCGCAATTAATGAGAATATCAGTAGTCAGGGAAATGATGGCGGGGGAGCGCCGGGTTGGGCTCACGCCTGAAACTGTTGCAAAGCTCGTCAAGGCATCTCATACCATTCGCATCGAAGCCGGCGCCGGGCAGAATTCCGGTTATACGGACGATGCGTATCGTGCCGC
>JAKFCC010000240.1:0-26283 GCA_036676795.1 Gemmatimonadota bacterium | reverse complement strand
CTGCCGGTCGGACTCTCGTTTCACACCTTCCAGGCAATGAGCTACACCATCGAGGTGTACAAGCGGCGCTATCCCCCGGAAAGGTCGATCGTCACTTACGCGCTCTATGTGATGTTCTTTCCGCAGCTGGTCGCCGGACCGATCGAGCGGCCCCAGCACTTGCTGCCGCAACTGAAATTCTTTCGCGACTTCGACGCGGGCGACGCCGTGATCGGCTTGCGCCTGATGCTCTGGGGCTTCGTCAAGAAAGTATTCGTCGCGGACCGGTTGGCGCCGTATGTGAATGAAGTATTCTCGCAGCAGCTGCACTCATCGACCGCTCACATCATCGCGGCAATTTTCTTCGCATTCCAGATCTATTGCGATTTCTCGGGATATTCCGATATCGCCATAGGCGCCGCGCGGGTCATGGGCGTCAACCTGATGAAAAACTTCCGGGAGCCGTACCTGGCCGCGACGCTTGGCGACTTCTGGCACCGGTGGCACATCTCGCTGTCTACCTGGTTTCGTGACTACGTCTATATCCCGCTGGGCGGCAATCGCGGGACTGCATGGCGGTCGATGATCAACCTTCTTGCGGTCTTCCTGATCAGCGGTCTGTGGCATGGAGCGAACTGGACTTTTGTGGTGTGGGGTGGGATCCACGGCGTACTGCTCATTGTTGAGCGCGGACTCCTGTCCCTTCGCACACGCATGGGGTTGAATGGTCCGCCACTGATTATCGGGAGGGTGGCGACGTTCTCCGTTGTCACCCTCGCCTGGATTTTCTTCAGGGCGGATTCCCTCGATCATGCAGTAAACTACCTGGGGCGCATCTTTTCTCTGGCCAACTTCCCGCGCGGGATACTCGCGCCCCTTGGGGGCATGGCGGGCCTTTCTGATTTCGCTCTCATGTGGATCGGCATCGGAGTTGTACTGGCCGGTGATATGGTCGCAGCAAAGTGGGACTCTGTACCCTCGGCCATTGCCATGCGACCGCGCTGGCAGCGCTGGACATTCTACTATGCCGCTACAGCCGCGCTCCTGCTCTTTGGCGCGTGGGGCAAGCGCGAGTTCATCTACTTCCAGTTCTGAGGATGCGCGCAGAAACTAGAAGATTCTGGATCCGCCTGGTTCTCGCGGTGCTTCCCGGAATAGCCTACGTAGTCATCCTGACCGGTGTCCCGATGTGGGCCGGCGAACTCTCCAGTCTCGACACTGTTGTCCGTCGTCAACAGGACGGCTCAGTGCGGCTCTTTGGAAGGGCATACAGCGACAACGTCGCTGCCTACAAGCACAACTACCTGGAGGCGCGACGGGCCTCGGTGGTGGCGATAGGCTCTTCGCGAATTCTCCTGCTTCGCTTTCCCGATAACGGCCCATCCTGTTTCTACAACGCAGGAAGCGTTGCACAGTATTCGACAGCGGCCACGGCGTTTCTGCAGTCTCTCAGCGGGAAAGCCCGGCCCGATCTTGTCATCCTCTCGATGGACCATCACTGGTTCAACCAGAGCGCTGATGCGCGCAGAGCGATACCTGAGAAAACCAGTGCCGAAGACCGCCCCGGACTCTATCGCGGCCTCAATATCAGCAGGCTTTTTCTGGCGGACATTCTCGCGGGAAAAATTGACTGGGGTCGCATCGCAACGCGACAGGACCCAATTAGCGGACAGCGCTCGATGGGACTCAATGCGATCATCAACGGAAACGGCTTTCTTCCCAATGGCAGTTACCAGTACGGATGGCACATGAAGCACCCCGTCCCCCTGAATGTGCGGATCCGCGAGGCGATGGACAGTTACCGCGGTGGAGAGGCGCAGTACCTTCCCGGACAAAATCTTTCACAAAAAGGGATGCACGACCTCGAAGTCTTTCTCGATTCGGCGCACGCCCGGGGGATTCGCGTTGTCGGGATCCTGCCTCCATTCATGCCGACGATTCATTCGATGCTGGCCGCCGACCCCAATTACGGCTACCTGCGAGGGCTGCCGGATACACTGGCCGCGCTCTTCAAGAAGAAGGGAGAAACGTTCGTAGACTTTTCGAATCCTGAGTCGATAGGCGGCTCGGACGAGTCCATGAACGACGGGATTCACGCCGCTATTCCACTGATGTCGCGAGTACGCGAAGAGTTGCTCGTTCGTTCCCCTGCCCTCGCGAGGACACTGACACGCTGCGAGCGGTCGTTGCCGGATGGATCAGACAGGAAGATCGCGCGCGTGCGATAGCACCGCGCGAACAGCTCGCTTCCATCCCGTGGCGGAGCGCAGCACGCCGGCTCTGTCTTCGGACGGCGCGAAAGTCGTGAACTTCCGGCTCCCAAGAAATTCGGACGCTGTCGACCAGACGCCGCGAGAAATACCTGCGAGTCCACCCGCACCAAATGCTGTGGTTTCCACCAGGTCGGGACGTTCCACCGGAACGCCGAGCAGGTCCGCCTGGAACTGCATCAGCCAGTCGTTCGCGCTGGCTCCGCCATCTACCCTGAGCCGCTGAAAGGAAACGCCGCTCAGCTCCTGCATCACAGAAAGGACATCGGCTGTTCCAAAGGCCATTGCCTCCAGCGCCGCACGCGCGAAGTGTGCACGTCCGGTTCCGCGCGTCAGACCGACGATCATTCCTCGCGCATCTGGTTCCCAATGCGGTGCGCCAAGTCCTACGAGTGCGGGAACGAAATAGACGCCATCGTTGGAATCGAGGGACCGCGCGAGCGCTTCCGTCTCGGCTGCGTTCTCGATGATTCCCAGTCCGTCGCGCAGCCACTGCACTGCAGCACCGGCGATGAATATGGATGACTCGAGCGCGAACGCGTGCGCGCCGCGGTCGTCGCATGCAATGGTGGTGAGCAGCCCCGCGCCCTGGTGCGGACGAATGAGTCCGGTATTCACCAGCAGGAATGCGCCCGTACCGTAGGTGTTCTTGCCTTCGCCCGCCTTCCAGCAGCCCTGCCCGAACAGTGCGGCCTGCTGATCCCCCGCGACTCCATTGATGGGAATGGGAGTTCCGAAAATATCGGCCTGCGTGATGCCGAAGTCGCTGCTGGACGGCCGCACCTCCGGCAGAAGTTCCCTGGGAACGGAGAAGAGCCCGCACATCTCATCGCTCCACTTGTTCGCCTCGATGTCGTAGAGCATTGTGCGCGACGCGTTTGTTGGATCGGTCACATGCTCTGCTCCTCCGGTGAGCTTCCATATGAGCCAGGTGTCGATGGTGCCTGCGGCTAGGTCGCCGGCGGCCGCCCGGGCGGCAAGTCCGTGCTCACGCAGCATGTACTCGATCTTGGTTGCGGAGAAGTACGGATCGAGCTTCAGGCCGGTGATCCCCGCAATGCGATCTTCTTCGCCGCGCAGCTCGACGCAGCGCGCTGTGGTGCGCCGATCCTGCCATACGATCGCCCGGCAAACGGGCTTTCCCGTGGACCGCTCCCAGATCACGACGGTTTCGCGCTGGTTTGTAATTCCTATTGTTTCAGGGCGCTGGCCGCTGGCGGCAATCGCCTCGCGCGCGGAATCCAGTGTGCGGGCGAATATCTCCTCTGCGTCGTGCTCAACCCATCCGGGCTGCGGAAAGTGCTGAGTGATTTCGCGGTAGCCGCGGCCTGCAATCGATCCGTCTTCACGGATCATCAGGCATGTGACGCCGGTCGTCCCTTCATCGATTGCCAGAACATGCTTCATTCCTCGATCCTCCGCTCCTTGCGGCGCTCCGGAAAATGTGTGTCGAGAAAATCGATGAGCGCTCCCTCTTCGGGCGAATGCGCGGTTGTCACAGCGGACCGTCTTGCTCCGACATCAATGATTGCGGCGCTGCGCAGATATTTCTCGAGTACCACCGGATGCACGTATGATTTTCGGCAGATTGTCGGCGTGTTGCCCAGCTCGGCTGCGACGAGCCGTACGGCCGTGAGAACATTCTTCTTCCTCATTGCCGGCGACTTCGCCGGACCCAGCTCGGCCAGTACCGTTGCAGCCCTCAGGGTGCCGCCCCATGTCCTGAAATCCTTTACTGTATAGGGAAAGTCGGTAATGCTGCGCAGGTAGTCATTCACGTCATCGGCTTCCACGTTCTCCCACTTTTCCCCGTCCTGAAACCGAAAAAGACGCGATCCCGGCGTCTTCATCATCGCTCTGACGAACCGCACCACCTCTTCGCCGGTCACGACCTGCCACTGGTCGACTCCGCGCTTGCCCCTGTAGCGAAAATGAACCGAGTCACCCTGTATCTCTGCGTGTGACTTGCGCAGCGTGGTGATTCCAAAGCTGTGATTCTCCCTGGCGTACCGGTCGCTGCCAACGCGAAAGAACGCATCCCCGATGAGGCGAACGATTCCGGCGCAAACCTTGTTGCGCGAGTATCCGCGGGACCGGAAGTCACGCGACACCCGCGACCGGATGGAAGGAAGGTCTCTGGCCATCTGGCGCACCCGATAGTGCTTTCGCAGCTCACCCTTCTGCACCGCGCGCGGATGATACCTGTACTGCTTGCGTCCACGCGCGTCCAGGCCCCAGACCTGGATGGCGGATCTCGGTGCGGAGGCGATGTGCACCTCCTTCCACGCGGGAGGAATGCGCAACGAGTCGATCCGCGCGAGGACTTCCCGGGATTTGATCTGCTTTCCCCTGGGGTCCTCGTACCTGAATCCACTCTTTTTTGTGCCTTTCCTCAGAATCCACTTAGCAGGCATGACAGTCGGCCATAAATTTGAATTGGAAATTACTCTCAACCCACCGTCCATGCCCTTCGAGTTTCTGACGCTGGAAGTCGCTGACCGAATCGCGACTCTCACCATCAATCGCCCTGACAAACTCAACGCCCTGAACAGCGCGACCATCGCGGAGCTGGGCCATGCAATCGACGAAGTACGCGTCCGTGAAGACATCGGCGGACTCATTCTGACAGGAGCCGGCCGGGCATTCGCAGCGGGCGCGGATATCTCCGAGCTTCAAAGCCAGACTCCGACACTGGCCAAAGCCCGCTCGAGGGCTGGTCAGGAAGTCTTCCGCCGCTTCGAGACGAGTGCCAAGCCCGTTATTGCCGCTGTAAACGGATTTGCCCTCGGTGGCGGCTGCGAGCTCTCCATGGCGTGTCACATCAGAATCGCCGCGGATACTGCGAAGTTCGGACAGCCGGAAGTGAAGCTTGGCACCTGCCCGGGCTATGGTGGCACCCAGAGGCTGGCCCGGCTGGTCGGAAAGGGGCGCGCCATGCAGCTCCTGCTCACCGGCGAAACCATCGACGCTGCCGAGGCGTTTCGCATCGGCCTCGCCAACAAGGTTGTTCCCGCTGCCGACCTGATCGAGAGCGCACGTGCCATGCTTGCGCAGATGCTCGCAAATGGTCCGCTCGGCCTCGCCCTGTGCATCGAAGCTGTGGATCGCGGACTCGAGATGTCGCTCGAGGAGGGCATGATTCTGGAGGCCAACCATTTCGGCCTGCTCGCCGCGACCGACGACATGCGTGAAGGAACCAAGGCGTTCCTCGAGAAGAGACAGCCCGCGTTCAAGGGAAAGTGACACCGCAGTGCGTATGGCTTCGCGAAATAGCCATCCGCGATTTCAGAAATCTCGAGAAGGTCGAGCTGCGGATCCCGCAGCGCGGATTTGCACTCGTCGGCGAGAATGGCCAGGGCAAGACCAATTTTCTCGAGGCGATCTACTACATGCAGCTCCTGCGGAGCGTTCGCGGCGCGACTGACAGTGAGCTTGTGCGTTTTGGAGCCGACGGCTTTCACATAGGCGCAACGGCAACCGTGGATCGTACGCGCACAATTTCCGTGGGCTTCGAGAAGGTCGGCAAGCGCAAGAGGATCACACTCGACGGCGTGACGACCACACGCATGAGCGATTCACTTGGCGCACTCCCGTCCGTGATTTTCTCTCCGCGCGATCACGAGCTTGTTGCGGGCGGGCCGGTGGAACGACGGCGCTACCTGGATATCGTCCTCGCTGTTACATCGCGACCATACCTCACCGCGCTCCAGACATACAGGGCAACGCTCGCCAGGAGAAATGCCGTCATACGGGACCTGCTGAGGCGGAAATCTGGCCGTGCGGACGAAAATGAAATTGCCGTATGGGAGCCGGCCCTTGCAGACGCAGCCGCTCGCCTCAGCAGCGGACGCCGCGAATGGGTGAACCGCGTGCAGGACGAATTCGCAAGACTGTGCTCGGCCGTCGGCGAGCGCTCAGTTGCGCGGCTTCGGTACATCTCGACGATCGGGGATTCGGACGATCCCGCGGCAGAGTGGCGTTCTGCCCTGCAGAAACAGCGCAGCAGCGATTTGCGTCGGGGAATGACTCAGTGCGGGCCTCACCGCGATGATCTCGAGATCTCACTGGATGGCCGGGATATCAGGGTCTACGGCTCAGCGGGACAGCAGCGCACGGCTGCGATCGCACTGCGGATGCTCGAGGCATCTACGTTGAGGCTCAATAGCGGCCTTCAACCACTGCTTCTGCTTGACGATCCATTTGCCGAGTTGGACGTGAAGCGAAGTTCGCGCATCTTATCTCTGTTGATGGACCAGGGTTTGGGACAAACCATTCTCGTGGTGCCGCGCGAAACGGACATCCCGTCCGAGATGGTGAAACTCGAGCGTCGCAGCATTGCCGACGGAAGGATTACGGAATACTGAAAGTGAAAAGAAAGACGGCAGCAACTGATCGCAGGAAACCGGAAGCTCTCAGCGACGCGGTTTCGAAATACCTCAAACAGAGCACGGTTGGAAAGCGTGTGGAGGCAGCCTCCGTTGTGAGTGACTGGCCCAAGCTTGTCGGAAAGGAAATCGCCCGCGTCACCGACCCGCTTCACGTCACTCGCGACGGTGTTCTCTTCGTTGCCGTGAAGACGAATTCGTGGATGTCCGAGCTGTCGCTTCTCGAGCCCGAGCTGCTCAAGAAGATCAATGCAAAAGAGGGCCGCGCGAAGGTCAAGAAAATCCACCTGCGGCTGATGCGCTAAACCATATTCCGGCAAAGACTTAGCGCAGCGAAAAAGTGTTGCCTGAATGGGGCTCAGGCGTTAGATTTACATGACTGCCGAAGCGGCCATTATCGGTTTTTCTTCGGCCCCCTCCAAGACGACAAAAAAGACACTTAATGGCGAAGACTGCAGCAGCCACTGCTGACCGCTACGATGCTGGTCAGATTCAGGTACTGAAGGGCCTCGAGGCCGTCCGCAAACGCCCCGGGATGTACATCGGATCCACCTCCTCCCGCGGACTTCACCATCTCGTTTACGAAGTAGTAGACAACTCGATCGACGAGGCGCTCGCGGGACACGCGACCTTCGTGGACGTGACGATTCATGCGGATGATTCTATCACCGTCACCGACGACGGAAGAGGCATTCCCGTCGACATTCACCCGACCGAAAAGATGCCGGGTGTCGAGCTGGCGATGACGGTGCTTCATGCCGGCGGAAAGTTCGACAAGAACACCTACAAGGTTTCCGGCGGACTGCACGGTGTCGGCGTTTCCGTTGTCAACGCACTTTCCGAGACGCTCAAGGTCTGGGTCAAGCGCGAAGGCAAGGAGCATTACATGGACTTCACGCGCGGCGACACGACCACCAAGCTGAAGGTGCTTGGCAAGTGCGGGAAGGACAGCGGCACCAAGGTTTACTTCAAGCCTGATCCCGAGATTTTCACCGAGCTCCGCTACGACTACGACACACTCGCAAACCGGCTCCGTGAGCTCTCCTTCCTCAACAAGGGGATCACCATCACGCTAACCGACGAGCGCGAGGGCCAGGAGAAGAAGGACACCTTCCACGCGCGCGGCGGACTGCGCGAGATGGTGGCGTACCTGAATGCCAACAAGAAGGCGCTACACAACGAGATCGTCGCCATCGAGACCGAAAAGGACGATATCGGCATCGAGCTGGCGTTCCAGTACAACGACGGCTACAACGAGAACGTCTTCTCCTTCGTCAACAACATCAACACCCATGAGGGCGGTACACACCTCACGGGTCTGAAGTCGGCGCTTACGCGTACGATCAACGCATACGCCGCTAAAAGCTCCGCGATGAAGAAGTCGGACTTCACGCTCTCCGGCGATGACGTTCGCGAAGGACTGACAGCCGTTCTGTCGGTAAAGGTCCGCGAGCCGCAGTTCGAGGGTCAGACCAAGACGAAGCTCGGAAACTCGGAAGTCGAAGGTGCAGTAAAGACAGTCGTCAATGAAATGCTGGGTGCCTACCTCGACGAGCATCCGCGCGTCGCGAACATCATCATCGAGAAAGCTGTTTCTGCGGCCCGCGCCCGCGAAGCGGCACGCAAGGCGCGCGACCTCACCCGAAAGAAGTCCGCGCTCGATATCGGAAACCTTCCCGGCAAGCTGGCTGACTGCTCACTCAGTGATCCCGCGCTTTGCGAGATCTACCTGGTGGAAGGTGACAGCGCCGGCGGTTCCGCCAAGCAGGGTCGCAATCGCGCATTCCAGGCGATCCTCCCTCTTCGTGGAAAGATCCTGAACGTCGAGAAGGCCCGGATCGACAAGATCTTCGGCAACGAGGAAATCCGGACCATCATCACGGCGATCGGCGCGGGCATCAAGGAAGAGTTCACGCTCGAGAACGTCCGCTATCACAAGATCATCCTGATGACGGATGCAGACGTGGACGGCGCTCACATCCGGACCCTTCTCCTGACCTTCTTCTACCGTCAGATGCCCGAACTGGTCGAAGCGGGCTACATCTACATCGCCCAGCCACCTCTCTATCGCGTAGCGCGCGGCAAGGAAGAGTACTACGCGTACGATGAGAAGGAACGCGAAGAGTATTCCGACCGCCTCGGCAATGGAGATGGCAAGGCGACGGTGAACATCCAGCGCTACAAGGGACTTGGAGAAATGAACCCCGAGCAGCTCTGGAGCACGACAATGGATCCCGAGCGCCGCACGATCCTGAAGGTCACGATGGAAGATGCAGTGCTTGCCGACCAGATCTTCCAGACGCTCATGGGTGACGAAGTAGAGCCGCGCAGACTGTTCATCGAACAGAACGCGAAGTTCGTGAGCAATCTCGACATCTAGGCTTTCTCCGCCCGTTCAAATAGAAAAGCGTCCCTCCCGGGACGCTTTTTTATTTCCAGCCGGCTACTGCCGCCCTGACCGCCCGCACCGTGGCACTGTCGGCGCCCAGAGTCCAGTCCACCTTCTGGTAAGTGACCGTCTGGTCGTCCTTCACGTTGAAAAACAGAAGAGCACGGACTGCCGGATATTTTAGGGGGATGTCTCTCAGCGCATCGGCATACCACTGCGCGCGATTTCCGCCAACCCCAAGCGATCCGAACTCCGCCACCATCACCGGCTTTCCGAATGCGGCCATCCGGGGATACTTCTGCCCGAAGATTTCTGCGAATGTCCACCACTGTGACCACTGCGCAATTGGACCGAAGTTCAACGCTCCTGTCGCAACCCAGTCAACGTATTCGGCACCAGGGTAGTATGTCTCCCAGTATTCATAGGCAACGTGAGGAGACCAGACCCACAGGACGTTGTTCGCACCTGCCGCGCGAAACCGGCCGACTATGTGCCGCCATGCAGCGATGTACTCGAGATTGGTGTTGTTCTGCGGTCCCCAGGGATACCTGTACGGATCATTCATCTCATGCCCGAGGCGCACCATCACGGGGTGGCCAAAGCGGGCAGCTTCGCGAGCCCAGGCATCTATGTAGAAATCGTATGTCCCCGATGCGACTGCCTTCAACCCGTGCGAATCTCTCTTGTCCCGAAGGGGAATCCCCGGATGCAGTGCATTCGAAAAATCCGCCAGCCACGGCTCCCATGTGATTACCGGAACGGACCCCAGATCCCATATGGTAGTGGTGAGCTTCAGGGGAAATGTCTGATCCGCCTTGTCTCCCCACGCTGTGTATACCTGGATCAGTGGAAAAGTTTTTCCAACCTGATTCTCCAGCGAGACGATTCCGTCGAGCGTGTGCGGAATCCCGGCATCGTATGCACCGAGCAGAACAGTGCGCGGCCTGCGCAGGCTGTCAACGTTGCGCAGCGGCGCGAACCATGTGAGCGAGTCAGACCGTCCAGGACCCGAGAGCCGTGTCCGCAGTGAATGCTCGATCGACCCGACGGCACTCCCGATTCGAATAGCCGCTTCGGCAAGCGGTCCGTGTGACTGTGATGCAATGGAGGTCAGCAGAAAGGTTCCGCCAAGCGCAGCCAGAAGTACCACGAGCGTGATTGCACCTCGATTTCTACGCCTCATTCAGCCGACCCTCCGATCACTGCCACATCCACGCTGTCCCACGGTAAACCGGCGGGGGGAGTGCGGGCCTGCCATGCAGCGTAAAGCGCACCGCATGCTGCAAGCACCGGCAGAGTCGCGAAGGCAAGCATTCCCCACACTGCCTCGCTGCTAAGCTCGAGCGACCCTTCACTTGTTAGGAACATTCTGAGATAGAGGACACGCACGAGAGTTAGCAGGTAGAGACCGATCAGCAGCAGCGATGGCCAGGCGAGCTTGAGAAACTTTCCCCGCACCGCTTCCTTCGCAGTAGGGATGTACGGGATATCTGCTCGCACTATTGCGAGGAGCGTACCCACCAGAAATGTCGGCCAGCAGGCGAGCTTGAGCATCAAGCCGCGCCAGTGCAGTCCGCGCTCAGTCGAAGGATCACACAACCACCGTTGAACGAACGCGTACAGAATGGACCCCGTCACCGCCACCGGAGTGCCCGCTGTAATGAGTTCCGAGAATTTCATCGCGGCGGGCTGATATCCGGTCCACAGATAAAGGTACGGGAAGATGAGATACAAGAAGGTCGTGAGGCCTACCAGGTAGTACGTCCCGATCGCGAAATACGAAAGCCGCTGTCGCCATGTCAGAGATCCGAAAAGCCGCGGCATCTCGGCGAACACTACTTCGTACACCCCGCGCGCCCATTTCAGCTGCTGCCTGAAGAACGAGCCGAGATCTTCGGGAACCAGGCCGCGACTGACGACCTCGGGTACATAGACGGAACACCAGCCCTTGGCGTGAAGGCGTATCGAAGTCACCAGATCTTCCGCGAGCCCGACGCCATGGCCCCCGATGGATTCGAGGGCCTTTCGCCGAAAGGTACAGTTCGCGCCAATGGCCACTCCGGTGCCATGGCCGAAGAGACCCATCTGGCCCGGCCCGTAGAAAGAATAGGTTTGCTCTGCTGCAGCAGCTGCGACGAATGACCGGCTCTGGTTGTAGTAGGCCTGAGCCACCTGAACGAAGCCCACCCGTTCATCGTCGAAGTAACCGAGGATCCTGTCCAGCATCTCCGGAAAGGGAATGTGGTCGGGGTCCAGCACGAGGATGAAATCCTCGTCAGTTCTCTCGAGTGCGGCGTTGATCTTCCCCGCCTTGGCTCCAGGGAATCCAATCAGCTCGAGCCGCGTCGCGCCGTGTGATGCGGCGATATCCGCAAAGCGCGGGTCCCGAGTGTCATCCAGCAGGTAGGTCACATGTGGATACCGGATTCGCGCGCAGGCTTCCAGAGTCTTCTCGAACATGGATGCCGGCTCACCGGGCGAGCTCGTTGTAAAGATCGCAACACGAAGGCCGGGTGGTGCCGCGCGAAAAGCTGGTTTCGAAAGTGCCGAATAGTTTATCCAGCCAAGCACTATGCGGCTTACTCCGTACCAGATCGCGAGCGAGAGAAGGCCGAAAAGGAGGGGCTGGGATACGTGCTCCTCGCGGAACCACCAGTTCGCAAAGATCAGGACGCTCGCTATTCCAATGCCGGTGAGCGCCCCTACAACTACCCGATGCGTGAACCGTACATCCTGGGCGCTTCGGTGCCGCCACAGTGAATCACCCGGCGCGCGCAGATTATTCAGAGCTCGCCCTTCTCGCGGCAGCGCTTAGAACTTGAGGGTCCACGCGGCGAATGCACCGGCGCTCGAGTAGAACGCCGTCCTGGCCGTTTCCACCCCAATGAGCAGCGGGGATTTGCCATTCACCTCGATCGTGGCGCGGGCATTCCATGGATGCGTGTCACGGCTTGCCGTTGTCAAACGCACAACCGTTCTGGGTGGTCCGGTTAACGCCACAGGCACGAACTGCGGGCCACTCTCGCTCCCGATCACCGCATACCCGCCACTCAGGCGAAAAATCACCGAACCATCGAGTCCACCGGCAAAAGCACCGATAATGGAGTGTGTCTGCAAGTCGAGCGGCGTGTAGTAGGGACTGTACCGCCCTGCGAAGTTGTAACCGGCGCTGCCGGGATTCGCCGTCTGACCGGGCTGCTCGAGTGCAAAGCGCAGCTCACTCGTGTTCTGGTAAGCCCCGCTGTACCCGACGTGCACTGAGTGCGACGCCGACTTCATGACAGGTGCGAGTAGCCAGAGATAAGCGGTAGTCGTTGCGTTGTCGTCATGAAACAGCAGGAGCTGCGCGGACGCTTCACCCAGGAAATTCCTCTCCGACTGGAGTGAGAGAAAAACCTTCGACGCGTTCGTCATCACTGCTGTCGAAAGACTTCCCTCGGTGTAGAAATAGCCTTGCCTCTCGAGAATTCCCCTGAGTCGCAGGGCGGGAGACAGCCTGGCGGAGGCTGATGCGGATCCAATCCATTCGCTGCCCGAAGCGAATGACCTCGTCAACACTCCGCCTGAAATTCCAAACGATGCACCGCTTGAAGCTTCCACGTGCGAGAGGGCAATAGATGCGGAGCTCGCTGAACGCGACGCCGTATCAGAAAGCTGGAATCGCTTTCCCGACAGGTTCAGTGCAAGCGACAGGGCCGGATTGAGAAACCAGCCGGCCTCAGCGTAAAGCTCGGAGCGATCGATGGGCTGATCATCGTGATGGAACGCAGGCTCTACTTTCACCCAGCCGCGCTGCACCCGCGTCTCATTCAGGAACTGCGCATACTGCCGACGAAGAGTGGTGTCTTCCGGATGCAGCTTTACCGCGCGCTCATAAGTCTCACGCGCGCCGGCAAAGTCTTTGGCCCAGTATTGCGTTTGTGCCAGGACGCGAATTGCGTCACCATCATCCGGATATGACCGCAAATGCGTCTTGAGGAGCGCAATCGCTTCTGAATAATTCCCGGCGTCGCGGAGGCGAACTGCTTCGGTTACGGAGCCGGCACTGGCCTGCTGAGCTGCGGCCATGCCCGGCAATACGCTCGAAGCCAGCACAAGTACCGCCAGCAACTTGGCAACGAGGCGAACAATCCTCCCTGTTTTCATCGGCTGAACTTCCGGTTGGACCAGTCTTCGGTCCCCTCCGGCGAAAGCCGGTGCGAAATCAACGGAAGGTACGGCTGGGGCTGGTCCCCGATGGCAATCGCCTTCTCGAGAATCGAGAGGCCGGTATCCGCGCCATCCTGATCCCACGCGAAAACGGTTGCAATGACATCCCCCGCGCGAACTTCCATGCCCGGCTTCGCGGTTATCAGGAATCCGACCGAGGGATCAACAACATCTTCCATGGTTGTGCGGCCGCCGCCGAGCGCGATGATTCCATGCCCAATCGTTCGCGGCTCCACACGCGTGACATAGCCAGAGCGCGGTGCCTTGTATGCCGCCTGGAGTTTCGCCTGTGGGAGGCGGTCGGTATCGCGAACCACTCGTGCATCTCCATGCTGCGCGTGAATTATCTCCTCGAACTGCCCCGCAACCTTTCCACTTGCTATTGCATCACGCATCATGGCGTGTGCTCCCTCATGGCTGTCGGCAACACCGCCCAGAATGAGCATCTCGGCGCCAAGCGCAAAGGTTACCGTCATCAGATCTTCCGGCCCCTTGCCGTGCATTGCATCGATGCACTCGGCAACCTCGATTGAGTTTCCGCACGCGTAGCCGAGGGGACGGTCCATTGCGGTGATCAGCGCGACCACCGGGCAGTCGTGAGCGACACCGAGCGAGATCATCGCCTGCGCCAGTATCAGCTCGCGCTCGAGGTCGGGCAGGAATGATCCGGAGCCGCCCTTTATGTCGAGCACCAGGCCGGTGAGCGACTCCGCCAGCTTCTTGCTCATGATGCTGGCTGCGATGAGCTGGACAACTTCGACTGTCGCAGTGGCATCGCGCAGCGCATAGATCTTCTTGTCGGCTGGCGCGATTTCCGCGGTCTGCCCAACCATCGCACAGCCGATGCGGTCTATTTGTGCAATCGAATCCTTGATGCTGAGGCCGGTGCGAAAGCCGGGGATCGACTCGAGCTTGTCGAGCGTGCCTCCTGTGTGTCCAAGGCCCCTCCCGGAAATCATGGGGACGGCAATTCCGAGACAGGAAATGAGCGGTGCAAGAATCAGGGAGGTCTTGTCACCGACACCCCCCATGGAATGCTTGTCGATGCGTGGCTGCTTGAGATGCGAAAGGTCGAACCGGCTGCCGCTCAGAAGCATGGCTTCCGTGAGGGCCGTCATTTCGGTTGTGTCGAGCCCGGAGAAGTAGCACGCCATGAGCATGGCGGACATCTGGTAATCGGGGACGCGATTCTGGGAGTAGGCGTTTACGAGCTCCGTCCACTCATCGGCGGTCAGCTTTCCACCGTCGCGTTTGCGCTCGATCAGGCGTGGAACAATCATTCTATGGATGTTGGTGTATTGATTCGCATGAAGAATTCAGAGGATAACGGATGCTGATTCGCCTGGCCGCCCTGCTTGTACTAATCACTTCGCAGTCTTTCGCGCAGTCCGCCACCCAGCATGTCGCCCTTGGCGATCGCGCATACTCGGCACTCAATGCAAATGTTGCTCTAGCACATTTCGAGGCAGCCGCAAAAGCCGACTCCCTAAGTTATGCGGCTCTGTGGAAGTCGTCACGCTCCCTGATGGACATTGCGGCCACCGAGCCCAAACAGCAAATGCGTGACTCGCTGTATGCTGCAGCCGAAAAATACGCCCGGCGTGCGATTTCAGTCGCACCGAACGACGCAGAGGGACATTTCTCACTGGCACGGGCCCTCGGCAAGACTGCACTGGCACAGAGCCCGAAAGGCAGGACAAAGTACGCAAAGGCGATACGCCAGGAGGCACTCCGGTGTCTCGAGATCGACCCGAAGCACGCCGGCTGCCTGCACGTGATGGGAATGTGGAACGCGGAGGTTCGCAGGCTCAGCGGATTCGTGAGAAAAATGGCGGAAACATTTCTCGGCGGAAAAATCTTCGCTACGGCGACCTGGGCGCAGGCAATCGACTACATGGAGCGGGCAGTCGCGCTCGAGCCGAACCGGATTGCCCACCGCATCGACCTGGCCGAGGTGTACAGGGACGCGGGCTTCAAGGACAAAGCCCGAACAGAGTTCGAGGCGGTTCTCAGGCTTCCCGTGTCGGCCAGTCCTGATGCGAGCTATAAGTCCCAGGCCCGCGAGGCTCTCAGGAAGCTCTAGTCTCTCTCAGCTACAACCTCGACGTCGAAGTCCTCGAGCTCCTCGATTTCCTCTTCGTCCACGGGATGGCGTTTCGCGGCAGCGCGTTTTAGCTCCTTGCCCAGCGAGTCCCAGAGTGATTCGTCTCCGGCTCGGCTGAATTTCCGGCGGATTCGGCCACGGGTTTCCTCACCGCTGCCCGGCGCCCAGAGCAGGGCGGCCGCGGCTCCAACCAGCGCTCCGACTCCCATGCCAGCCACGAACATTCCGATCTGTGTCCAGTCCGGTACTGTCTCGTACGCAGTGCCGGCTGCCTTGCCGTTATTTCGCCCGGCTTTGGAATTTGAGGCGTCTTCGGTGCTGAACATATGAATTGCGGCTGTTGTTAGTATGAAACTTGCTTCCCGAGCAAATGCTGCAATACCCATGCGAGGGCTAAATGGCCGACACTGGTAAGACTATCTTACTGGTGGAGGATAACGAGGATAATAGAATCGTTTACTCCACCATTTTGAAGCATTTTGGCTACAACGTGAGTGAGGCACTGAACGGCGAGGAGGGGATCGCGAAAGCGAGATCCGAGAAGCCGGACCTTATTCTCATGGATATCTCCATTCCCATTATCGATGGCTGGGAAGCGACGCAGGTTCTGAAGCACGATCCTGCGACGAAGAACATCCCTATCATCGCCCTCACAGCGCATGCCCTCGCATCGGACCGGGAAAAAGCGATGGAAGTCGGCTGCGACGGATATCTGGCCAAGCCATGCGAACCGCGGGCGGTGGTAGCCGAGGTACAGCGGTTCCTCGGTCAGAATAATGGAGTCTGAGAAAGCCGCCCGGATTCTTGTCGTTGATGATCATCCGGACAACATCGAGCTGCTGAAGGCGCGGCTCGAATCCCGGGGTTTCGAAATCGATACAGCTGAAAATGGTGAGGAAGCTCTCAAGAAGGTTTGGGAGCGTCCCCCGCACCTCGTGCTGCTCGACGTAATGATGCCCGGCCTCGACGGATTCGAAGTGGTCCGGCGCATCAAGGCCAACAAGGAATTCCCCTTCATTCCGGTCATACTGCAAACCGCGCTCGATTCCACTCAGGACATTGTCCAGGGATTGAACGCAGGAGCTGACGACTACATCACCAAGCCGCTGAATTTTGCGGAACTCGAAGCCCGGATAAAATCACTGCTTCGGATCAAGGCGCTGCAGGAAAGCCTGGAAGAACGCGAACGACAGCTGGAAGAGATCAACGAAAAGCTGCAGCGCATGTCGATGACCGACGGGCTGACGGGCATTGCCAACAGGCGCGCCCTTGAGGAGCGCCTGAAGGAGATGTTCGAGCACTCACTTCGGCTGCACGAACCGCTATCGGTAGTGATGTGCGACATCGACAGGTTCAAGAGTGTCAACGACACATACGGGCACCAGGCTGGTGACGACGTTCTCAAACAGTTTGCGCAGGTGCTGCACAACGAAGCCCGCGAAATCGACAAGGTGGGCCGGTATGGTGGCGAGGAGTTCATGCTCCTCCTGCCGGGAACAGTTCTGGATGCCGCCGTCACCTTTGCGGAGCGTGTGCGCCACTGCATTGAGGAGCATACATTTGAGTTCGAAGGCGGGACTTTGAAGCGCACGATGAGCTGTGGTGTTGCATCGTGGCCTCATCCCAAGATCGCGCAGACCGACGGCCTGATCAAAGCCGCCGACGACGCACTGTATGTCGCCAAGAAAACGGGAAGAAACCGGGTCATTCGCTTCGACAGCAACGAATTCAATGCCAACACCGAAGAACAATCAGGCGAAGCAACCCGACCCGAGCCGAAGGGCGAAGCAGCTTAGAGAGCTTCTCAACGAAGCCAGCCACAAGTACTACGTCCTGGACGAACCCGATCTCACTGATCGGGAGTACGATGAGTTCTTCCGCGAGCTGCAGCAGATTGAACGCGAACACCCGGACCTTCGCACCGACGACTCCCCGACCGTTCGCGTGGGTGCAGCCGTTCAGAGCCAGCTTGAGAAGCACACCCACCTCGTGCCGATGCTGTCACTCGATAATGCCTTCGACGAGGGTGAGCTCGAGGCATGGGAGGGCCGGCTTCTTCGAATTGCAGGAGACGATGTAACGAGCACCGGATACACGACGGAGCTCAAGATCGACGGTGCGGCGGTGAGCCTGACTTACGAGGATGGTGTCTTCGTCGTCGGCGCGACGCGAGGCAATGGCACAATTGGCGAAGCAGTTACTGCCAACCTTCGCACGCTGCGGGATGTACCGCTCCGCATCAGGGGTGCGCCGAAATCCAGGATCGAGATAAGAGGCGAGGTATACCTGCCCTTCGATCTTTTCGAGGAGATGAACGAGACGCGCGCGAAGGCGGGTGAATCGGTTTTCGCAAATCCGCGCAACGCTGCCGCGGGCAGTCTCCGACAGCTCGATCCTGCCGTGACCGCGGCGCGTCCGCTCAGATTCTTTGGCTACTCGGTGGTCAGCGCGGACCATTCTGCACTTCCCTTCAGGACGCAGTGGGAGGTTCTCGAGGCGCTCGAAACGTGGGGCGTTCCGGTTGCTCCGCATCGCAAGCGCTGTCATACGCTCAAGGAAGTGCATGCGTGGGCGCACAAGGTCGAGCACGACATCCGCGGAACCCTGAACTTCGCCATCGATGGTGGTGTGGTCAAAGTCGATTCGCTCCGCCTGCAGGAAGAGCTGGGCGTCGTGGGCGGGCGAGAGCCGCGCTGGGCGATTGCGCGCAAGTTTGCGCCGGACATCGCTGTCACACGCCTGCTCAAGATCGCCGTCAATGTCGGCAGAACCGGCGCGGTTAATCCGTACGCAATGCTCGAACCCGTCGAAGTTGGAGGGGTGATCGTCAAGCTCGCGACGCTCCACAACGAAGACCTCGTCCGCAAGAAGGATCTGCGCGAGGGCGACTACGTGCAGGTGAAGCGCGCGGGCGAGGTCATTCCCCAGATCATTGCCCCAATCCCGGAGAAGCGCGACAAGAACCTCAAGCCGTGGAAGATGCCGACGCACTGTCCGAGCTGCGGGACGCTGCTCGAGCGTGAGGAAGGCGAAGCTGCGATTTACTGCCCGAATGTGCGATGCCCCGGACGCCAGCTCGAAGGCCTGGTGCATTTTGCCTCGCGCGAGGCGATGGATATTCGCGGCCTCTCCTATTCCCGCATTGCGCAGCTGATAGATGCCGGACTGGTTACCGATCCCGCTGACCTCTACTCGCTGACTGTCGAGCAGCTCCTGAAGCTGGAAGGTTTTGCGCAGAAGGGAGCAACGGGCCTCGTCGATGCAATCGCGACTTCCAGGGCACAGCCACTCTCGCGGCTTCTGAATGCGCTGGGAATCAGGCATGTCGGAGCCATCGCCGCACAGGTGCTTGCGCGGCACTTCGGTACAATGGATGCGCTCCTGAATGCGAGCGCCGCCGAGATTGGAGGAGTGCGCGGAATCGGAACCATCATCGCAGAAGGGGTCGCCGGCTACTTCGCGGATCCATCGGGTCGGGCTCTCATCGAGAAGCTGCGCGCCAGCGGGCTCACGTTCGAGGAGCCGCGACCGGCGGCAACGTCAGGCGAGCTCGCGGGCAAGACGGTCGTAGTCACGGGAACCCTGCCGACACTGACTCGCACGAAAGCGACCGAAATGATCGAGTCTGCGGGCGCGCGTGTCACGAGTTCGGTTTCCAAATCCACGACATTCGTTGTGGCGGGGGCCGACCCCGGAAGTAAATTTGCAAAAGCACAGGAGCTCGGCGTCGAAATCATCGATGAATCCGAGTTGCTGCGTCGCGTTGGTCGTGAACCGGAGTGATGTGGATCATTCGAAAAATCCGCACGAGACGATGATCGGGCTGTCTACGCCCACCCTGCACCGGTTGAGAGATGCCGCCAACCGCGCCCTTGGCGACTCCGCTTTTTCAGAATTGAGGGAGGCAGGCTACGCCGGCGGGGCGTCGGTGTACAGGGCGTTTCTCGAGTGGGCTGCTACCGAGGGTGCCGGAAGCGTCGGCGATCTGGAACTCGGAGAGTTCTCCGACCTCCTCGAGAAGTTCTTCAACGCAGCTGGCTGGGGCACAGTTCGGCTGAAACCCATGGCCGACGTGCTGGCAGTCGTGGAGATCGAGGACTGCTGGGAGGCGAAAGATTCCAGGAAGTCCGATGCTCCTGCCTGCTACATAACGACAGGAGCCCTCACAGGTTTTCTCGAGCAGATTGCCGACTATCCCATGGCCGCGCTCGAGTACCGGTGCCAGTCGTGCGGCGACCAGAAGTGCGAGTTCGTGGTCGGAAATCCCGCGGCAGTTCAGTTCGCCTACGAACAGATTGCGGCGGGCAAGCCTATCGAGGCCATTTCAGCCGCGAAATAGGCCCGAAACCTTTGTAAATGCAGCGGCTTGGTGTTACTCTAGCGTTGGCCTACACCCTACGGTTAAATCGCCCAAAATGTCGTTCTGGAGCCGCTTCCGGGGATCATCGAAGAATGAAGTAAAACCGAAGCGTCTCGACTATTTGAGTGAGGCGCTCGCTTTGGAGCGTCAGGGAGACTACGACGCCGCCCTCACTTCCTATAGACTGGCGCTTCGGGACCAGCCCGCAAATTTCAAGGTTCTGCAGAACATGGCGATCGCCTACTCCAAGACTGGACAAATGGAGGAAGCGATCAGGTGTTACCGGCGCGCGCTCGAGGTCGAGCCGAGGCTGTCCGGAGCCCATTACGGGCTCGCATTCCTGCTGCTGAAACGCGGAGAGGACATGGACGCCGCGTACCATCTCGAGGCGTTCCTGATGAATCCACCCGACGGGCAGGAATCGGAACGCTGGATCAGGCACGCCCGCAAGACTCTTGACGAGATCCGCACGACGGGCACGGCAGAACAGGACGCTGTGGTGGACGAAGACCTCGTTCAGGATACAGAGTAGATGGGTGCAGTGCTGGCAGTGGTTAGCCAGAAAGGCGGAGTCGGCAAGACCACAACTGCAGTGAATCTCGCTGCCGCATTCGCGCGGCGAGGAATGAAGACCCTGCTGCTGGATGTGGACCCTCAGGGCTCGGTTCGCTATGGAGTCGGCCTGAAGCCGGACCACGAAGTGCACGGCTTCGCGGATTACCTGAACGGCAGTCACACCCTGCGTGACGTGATCCTCCCGACAGCCTTCCCCTGGCTTCGCGTCATTCTCGCCGGTTCGGTCACCGACAAGGCGGACCACAACATCTATCAGCAGCTGATCTCGGAGACCGACGTACTCCCCGATCTGCTGGCGATGGCGCGGCAGCGATGCGAAATAGTGGTGGTGGACACTCCACCCGGACTGGGCCCCATCACCACCCGGGTCCTGCGCGGCAGCCAGCATGTCGTGATCCCGCTCCAGTGCGAGCCGCTCGCGCTGCAGACTACTCCGCAGATTCTCCGCGCCATTCAGGAGATCGTGCAGACGAACGAAGACCTTACGCTGGACGGTATCCTGCTCACGATGTACGAGCGTGGCAATCCTGCGAGTGACCGTGTCGTCGAATACGTGAGGAAGCACCTCCCTGCGAATATTCTTTTTGAGAACCCGGTGCCGAGAACTTTTGCGGCGGCGGATGCATTTGCTGCCGGGCAGCCGGTCGTGCTCAGGGATCCCAATGATCCGGCTGCGCAGGCCTATGTGAACCTGGCTTCGATTCTGTCTGAAAGGTTTGCGTAGTGTCCATCGCCCGCGTGGCTGCAGCCCCTGCAGCAGCAATCCTGCTCCTGTCGGCCTGCACCGAGATTCCCTCGGGCGCGAATGCGGTCGCATCGATCCAGTTCGATTCCCTTCCGTCGCCATCTGTCGTGCTCGGCGATACCCTTCGCGACGAGTCGGGAAAGGTCGCCCCTCTGAAAGCGAGGGCGTTCGCATTCGGAGCGTTGGAGATTACCGGCCCGCCCTTCCGGTACTTCACTCTGGACCGCGGCCTTACGGTAGATAGCGCTTCCGGCCGGGTGATCGGAGATTCGGTGCGTGCAACCCCTGCCCGCGTGGTCGCGACAGTTGCGGGATTGCAGGCTGTGATGCCAATTCCAGTGGTGTTCAAACCTGACACGCTCGTCGTTTCCAGCGGCCGCGACAGCCTGGCTTATTCATTGACCGACAGCACGATCAATATTTCCCCGCCCTTGTCAGTCGTGCTCAGACATACGCTGACGCGCACTGACAGCCTCGTGCGCTCCTATCTGGTGAAGTTCGCTGTTACGAACCAGACGGACACGCTTGCTGCACAGCTGGTCGGCGACGCAGGCGGGCCGTCTTCCCGCGACACGACCGATCTTTCCGGCACAGCTTCCCGCAGGGTTCGGATCCGGCCGACCAGGCTCGCAAGTGTAACTGATTCAGTTGTCATCACGGCAACCGTGACATACCGCGGCGCGCATGTTCGCGGCAGTCCGGCACGCCTAGTTCTCAAGGTGAAGCCAAAGTGAGCGAACGTGAGCTTTACGCCCGCGGCGGAGAACGCCCCCAACCCGGCACACTGAACCACCTCTTCTTCGAGGCTGTCGAGCGATTCAACCGCCCGGACGCCATGCAGTACAAGAGCGGAGGCGAGTACGTCCCCATTTCGCACCAGGAACTTGCCGCGCGGGTTCGGCATGCGGCGCGCGGACTTGAGAAGCTTGGATTCGAACGCGGCCAGCGGATCGCAATTCTTTCGGAGAACCGCCCCGAGTGGGGGATGGCCGATCTCGCGTGCCTCACGGTCGGCATCGCGGACGTTCCCATCTACTCCAACCTTCCTGCCGACCAGATCCTGTACATCGTGCGGGATGCAGGATGCGCGGGGATCTTCCTTTCGAACGCAGCCCAGGCAGCGAAGATAGCGGAGATTCGCGCTCAGCTTCCCGCACTGCGCAAGATCATCAGCTTCGATGAAAATGTCCCGGGCGCGGACCTCTCATTCAGTGAGCTGGTGCGGAGCGGCTCCGCCGGGGAAACCGCCGCCGACGCCGATCATTACCGGACAAAGGCGCTTGCCGTGGAGCCCGACGATCTCGCCACAATCATTTACACATCGGGCACCACCGGCGAGCCAAAAGGCGTCATGCTGACGCACGACAACATCTACTCGAACGTTGTAGCGTGCCGCGAAAAGGTGCCCTTCGCCGGCAACGACATATCACTCAGCTTCCTTCCCCTCTCGCACATCTTCGAGCGAATGGGCGGTCACTACATGATGCTCGCGACCGGCACTTCGATAGCGTACGCCGAGTCGATCGACACAGTCCCGAAAAACCTTACGGAAGTTCGTCCCACGATAGTGCTGTCGGTGCCGCGGCTGTACGAGAAGATGTACGCGCGGGTACTCGAGAACGCATTGTCGGGCGGAGGACTCAAGAAGCGAATCTTCTTCTGGGCACGTGAAGTGGCGGGGCGGTGGGCCGACGTGCGGCTGGCCGGGGGAACGCCACGCGGGCTGCTCGCGCTGAAGTACGGGATCGCTCAGAAGCTCGTGTTCAGCAAGCTCCAGGAGCGAACAGGCGGGAGGCTGCGCTTCTTTGTTTCAGGCGGGGCACCGCTCGCGCCAGAGATCAACAAGTTCTTCTACGCTGCAGGACTTACCATTCTGGAAGGGTACGGGCTCACAGAGAGCTCGCCCGTGATCGCGGTTAATACGCCTGACGAATTCCGGATCGGAAGCGTAGGCAAGCCCGTCCGTGGCGTAGAGGTGAAGATCATCCCTGAAACGGGCGAAATCTGCACCCGCGGCCCGCACGTCATGAAAGGCTATTTCAACAAGCCCGAAGCCACCGCGGATACAATCGACAGCGAAGGCTGGCTTCACACGGGAGATATCGGCATCCTGACCGACGGATACCTCTCCATCACCGACCGGCTCAAGGACATCATCGTCACCGCCGGCGGAAAGAACATTGCGCCTCAGCCGATCGAGAACCGCCTGAAGACGAACAAGTATGTCAGCCAGCCTGTAATGATCGGCGACAAGCGGAAATATCCAGTAATGCTCATCGTCCCCAATTTCGACCACCTGGAGCGCTGGGCCGCCAGGAAAAACCTGCTCTATACCAACAGGGCGCAGCTCATAGCGCTGCCTGAAGTAGTCGCGAAAATGCAGCGGGAAATGGAACGGGTGCTTTCAGGGCTCGCATCCTTTGAAATGCCCAAGAAGGTTGGGCTGATCGAGCATGAGTTCAGCGTGGTCAAGGGCCAGATGTCGGCCAAGGAGTCGGTAAAGCGCCGTGTGATCGACAGGGACTACAAGGAACTCATCGACTCGCTCTACGAAGCGGAGTAAGATCGTTCTTCTTCTGCGCGACCCAGTGATTTTCGTCACTGGCCAGCAGAAACACTTCGTCGGGGACGGCAACTCCGCTCTTGCCAATGAGCCGTCCTCCTTCGCGCAACACTCGCAATGCCGACCCGACGAGTGCGGGAGATGAACCGGAGTCGAGCGCTATCGCGTCAACCGATGCGGGAGCGAGCGGAATCCCGGAGCTGCTGACGATGCGATAGATCCTTTCAACCGGCCCGCCAACGTCGTCGGCATTCAGTGTGAAAAGGTGCGGCTGCGATATTTCGCTCAATGCCGGCGCGAACGCGGTCCATTCATCGCAAAGGACAACAGTTCGTTCAGGGGCCGAGAGATCGAGCATGGCCGCGAGCGCAAACAACTCGTCGGGAGAACCAGCCGCGGGCGCAGCGACGCCGCCGCCCGCGTTGCGTACAGGGGAGAAATAGACGACACCTTCCTTAACCGGATATCGCGCTTCGCAAACGGGGCAGCCCAGGTCGCCTTCCCACAGATCGCGGTCGCGCATTTCCACGAACTTGGCCACGAGCCAGCTGTCCTCATGCTCCTGAACGCACCGCAGCTTATCGATGGCTTCGATGAACACTACAGGGATCTCCGGGGTCCGGTGATAATGGGCACTCGCGCGGGATGGTGAAATAATATGGCGGCCTGCGGCCGCGAGATCGCGGAGGGGCGGAGTGCGCGGAGAACTGCAACTTCCTGGTTAACGACATTGACGCCAGGATCGCTGTTCCAGTAACTGCAACCACTTCCGTAACCTCCGAGACTCCGTGAACTCGCCGCCGCAGGCGGCCCCATTATTTCCGGCAATCCCCGCCGTGGAGATTCGACGCTAGCTGTGCGAGATGCGCAGCTCATAAACGTTGACTTCGCGTGGCTGCGTGAGGGCATACATGATCGCATTGACGACGTCGTCGGCGGTAAGCATGTCCGACCGGTCTCTTGGCTTGCCGGGTTCGTCCACCGTTTCCCAGAGGGGAGTGTCCACGCCCGAGGGAGAGATCAGGGTGCTGCGAACTCCGCTGCCGCGCAGCTCTTCGCGCAGCACTTCATGCATTGCGCGCAGCCCGAACTTGGATGCAGCGTACGCAGCATTCCCATCGAAAATCTTCCTGTCGGCTATGGATCCGATACTCACGATATCACCGGTTCCGCGAATCCGCATGGACGGCAGGAATGCGCGGATGAACCGGAACGGCGCGACCAGGTTGGTGGCCAGCATTTTCTCGAAAACATGATCTTCCGTCTGATCGAGAGGCGCCATCTGAAAAATGCCGGCGTTGTTGATCAGGATATCGGGCGCGGCGTTGAATGTCTCCTGAATGAGGGCGGTCGCCCGGTCAACGCTCGGCTTGTCAGTCAGGTCGCATTCCACGACGAACGACTCATAGGCAATTTCAGTCGCAAGCCTGGCCAGGTCTTCGCGAGTGCGCGCGACAAGGGCAACACGAGCACCTTCGCGCGCGAGCCGGCGTGCAATGCGCGAACCTATTCCGCGCGACGCGCCCGTGACAACCGCCGTCTTGCCGGCGAGCGAGTCTCCCATCAGCTGCTGTGAGCCAGCCGCAGGAATTCGTCGCGCGTGCGCGGATCCTCGCGGAAAACGCCGAGCACTGCGGAGGTGATGGTCTTGGAATTCTGCTTCTGGACGCCGCGCATCATCATGCACAGGTGGTACGCCTCGATGACAACCCCGACGCCGTGAGGCTTCAGCGCATCATTGAGTGCCGAAGCGATCTGGTCCGTGAGCCGCTCCTGTACCTGAAGCCTCTGCGCAAACACGTCGACAAGTCTTGGAATCTTGGACAGGCCGACGATCTTTCCGTTCGGGATGTACGCAACATGTGCCTTTCCGAAAAACGGCAGCATGTGATGCTCGCAGAGCGAGTACACCTCGATGTCGCGCACCATGATCATGTTGTCATGCTCTTCGGTGAACACGCCGCCGCCAACAGCGTCCTCGGCCGTCATCGAATAGCCTTTCGTCAGCTCGAGCAGGGACCGGGCTACGCGCGCCGGCGTCTGGACAAGACCCTCGCGGCCCGGATCCTCACCGATCTGCGCGAGCTGCTCTGCGACGAGCTTCTCGATCGCCTTAGCGTCCCGTGTATTCGACATAGTTGTTCTCGGTTTCCCAGAGCACGAGTTTGGTGAGCTTCGCCGGAAGTACCTTCGGTTCCAGAATCTTCCAGAAAGCAACGATGATGTTTTCCGACGTAGGAATCGTTCCCCGCATGAACTCGACGTCGAGATTGAAATTCCGGTGGTCCACAAGGTCAACGACCTCGCGGTTCACCAGCTTCTTGAGGTCACTCAGGTCGAGGACATAGCCGGTTGTCGGATTTATCTGCCCCTCGACCGACACATCCAGTATATAGTTGTGCCCGTGCCAGTTCGGATTGTTGCACTTTCCGAAAAGGCGCTCGTTTTCAGCGTCGGGAAGATCGGGGTTGAAAACCCGGTGAGCGGCATTGAAGCGCACCCGGCGGGTTACGGTAACTGTAGGCATGACAATGGAACATAAACAAGAAGCCCCGTCCCGGCAGTGCCGGAACGAGGCCCCAATGTTTGGAACGAAGAGCGTTTTTGAAGCCCCGTCGAAGTTTTGAGGTCCTCACCCCTGCTTTCGCCTTCCCCGCACTGGGGCATGACGTCCGCCTGATTTATCAGACCCTCTCGAGAGAC
>JAKFCC010000239.1:0-2110 GCA_036676795.1 Gemmatimonadota bacterium | reverse complement strand
GTTGACGATCTTCTGGGAGTACTGCCCGCGCAGTGCGGACAGCACCGTGCCCTGGAGCAGGCTCAGCTTCGCGGTGGTGTTGCCGGTGGTTCCCGCCCCGACCGAACGGGCCTCCAGGACTGCAACCGTCATGCCGGACCGCGCAAGCAGCAGCGCGGTAGCCAGGCCGGTGATCCCGGCCCCGACGACGACCGTGTCGTAGGTGGATCCGGGAACGAAATCGTCAACTGGTATTGCTTGGTCTCGGTCCAGCCAGAGTGAGGTCATGACAGCACTTCCTGTCCTTGGAGCTGCGTATGAAGGAGACCCCACATCCGCGCAAATCGGTGAAGCTCGACAAGTTGCTCAGCCTGATGCAGCCAAAAGGGCAGCGCAGGCCTGTTCGCACCGGCGGCATGCCGCGGCACAGATCCTGCAGTGCTCGTGCATGCCGGCGTGCCTCTCGCATTCCTCGGCACAGGCCGAGCAGGCGGCGCGGCAGGCCTCCAGCATCGCGCGGCCAACTCCGGGGTTGGATGCCGTCTGCCGCATCAGGATGATGCCGGTGGCAGCGCAGACGTCCGCGCAGTCCAAATCCGAGCGGAGGCATGAGACGAGGTCGGAGACCATGTCTTCAGCAAGGCAGGCGTCTGCACAGGATGTACATGTTTGGGCGCACTGATGGCAGGCGGCAATGCATTCGGCCAGCTTGGACTTCTCTGAAATTTCGGCCGCCTGGGGGTGGACGTCGAGCATGGCGGCAATGTGGTCGGACATGATTAGGCTCCTGTCGCGGTCATAGGGCGGCCGGCCTGCCGCCGTTATGCCCCACGATAAACCCGCGCTGACCGTGCCGTCAGCCCCCAAGAGGCGGGCCGTCGAGGCTGGCAATTCCCCCCTTTATTCAGGCCGACGGCGATCCTGGTGGCACCGGGTGCCCTACCGGCGGGGAGACGGCCATCGATTTGAGGAATGCCTGATCTCGTGCGGAGAGCGGGAGTTGCCCGTTCTGATCAATCCCCTCCTCCAGGGCCTCGGGGTCATCGCTCGCTTGAAGAAGCGTTGCGGTCACACTCCGGGGAAGGATGACGGTCCCGGGATTTGCCCGCAGCCATTCCTGCGTCTTTGGATCCAGCTTGTTCCAAAGGTGCTCAATAGTCGTGTTGCCCATGGTTGCTCCTAACGGCATTTGTTCAAAAGCACCGAATACCGGACTGCCGTAGCGGCGGTTTGCCCGGAATGCATGAATTCCTGCTCTTCAGCCGTGACAAGAACTCTTAACCATTCTGGTGAGTCCCTGTCATACAGCTCAAGACCTCCCCCGAGCCCCGCCGATCAGCCCGGGGCGTTAGCGCCGGGTGGCTCAGTCCTAAGCGCGGCCCTTGAGGATCAGGTTCCAGTAGACCTGAGGGAAGATGTCGCGGTCCACGACCCACGAGGCGCGGCTCTCTTTCCATGTCGGCAGCTTCGGGACGGAGGGCATGGGCCGGTACTGGTCATCGAACTCGGCGAAGACAACCGTGGAGCGGGAAACCGTGAAGGGGCAGACGGAATATCCGTCGTACTTTTCCGTCAGGGGTTTCCCGTTTCTGGCTGCAGCCAGGTTTTTGGCCAGGACCTTCGTCTGCTTTCGCAGCGCGCCGCCGGATTTGGAGTTGGTGGTCGCCGCGGCATCCCCCAAAGACCAGATGTTCGGAAAACGGACGTGCCGGAGCGTCTGCGGATCCACTTCCACAAATCCGCCGGAGTCACCCGGGGCGGGCAGCTCCGTGGCCTTGAGCCAGTCCGGCGCTGACTGGGGCGGGACGGCATTGAGCACGTCGTAGCGCAGCTCTTCGGTGGACCCGGTGGCAGTGTCCCGGATCAGCGCGCTCCGTGCCGCAGCGTCCACCGAAACTAGTTCGCTGTTGAGACGCAGTTCAATCCCGTACTCGGCAATCTTGCGATTAAGCTCGTCATCCACTCCGGGGGTACCGAACACGGTGGGGTATGGCTGGACCATGACTACGCGGATGTCCTGGAGCACTCCCTGCTCCCGCCAGTAATCGCAGGCCAAGTACATCGGTTTTTGCGCGGCGCCGCCGCATTTGATGGGACCGCAAGGCATGGTGAAAACGGCGGTCCCGGTCTT
>JAKFCC010000238.1:0-3559 GCA_036676795.1 Gemmatimonadota bacterium | reverse complement strand
CGAGAACTCGTCATCCTGCGCACGCGCGGGATTGTTGCCAAGTCCGAGAGCGCGTCCATCCGATGTCCAGCGCACACGCCAGCCGCGGGCGATCGGGTAGAGCTTGCCCGGGATTCCGCTCGGACTGGACTCGCTCCCCCCAACCCGAACCACAGCGGGAACAGCTACCGCCCTCGCGTACGACATGCCGCTCGATGCAAAGGAGGAAGTGCGCAGCGTTGCAGTGTCGATCCCCGTAAGCTGCGCAGCGGCATTCCATGCGCCGGGCGCGGCCGATGTATCAGATTCCGAACCACGGATTACGAATGCACGCGAGTATGCAATGCGGTCCCAAGCCGGCGACACGGCGACATCCCATACACTGTCGACGCGAATCTGGAAATTCTGCGACTCGCTGCCGAAGAAGAACGCGTTGGGAACAGGCTCCGCCTCGACGCCGACTGGATCCACTACGGCAATGAACGCCGTCCTGTCACGGGACATGAGCCATCGCGTCTTCGCGGACATTCCGATAGTTCCCGTGTTCACGATCGTTTTCGCCACAGCGGAAGCTGCAGGCGGGCCGGCAGTATCGACTTTGGTGGAGTCCGGTGTGCCGGAAGTGCACGCCGTCACTGCGGCAAGTGTGACGCAGGTCGTCGCTATTCGGGAAATGTTCATGGGAGTATTGATGAGGGGTCGATCCGCTTCCTGCCTAAAACTACCGCACAACTCGAGCCCTCACTTCAGCTGCCGGAGGCGCGGCGTCGCTCGCCGCGCCGCTCAATCAGACGCACACGGCGTTTCGGCCGCTCTCCTTGGCCTTGTACAAGGCCACGTCCGCCGCGTGCAGCAGGTCCTCCGGCGAATCGATCCCCATCGACGGAAAATTGGCGACCCCGATACTGGCCGTCAGGTGGCTCGTGATTCCCTTTCCAAGCGAAAACCTGTTCGAGGCAATCTTTTCCCTGATTCTCTGCGCGAGCATCAGGACGCCCTCCGCCCCGGTTTCCGGAAGCACGACCACGAACTCCTCGCCGCCATACCTGCCGACGATGTCCACGCTCCTGGTCGCATTCAGCAGAAGCTTTCCCATCTCCGTCAGCACGTCGTCGCCGGCCAGGTGACCATAGGTGTCGTTCACCGACTTGAACCGATCCAGGTCGATCAGCAGAAGTCCCAGCGGCGCGTTGTAGCGGCGAACCCGGTCCAGCTCAGACGTGAGCCGAAGGAGCAGGCCTCGGCGGTTCAGCAGGTGCGTGAGCGGGTCGGTATGGGCGAGCACCTCGAGCCGCGCATTGTCCGCCTTGGCCGCTTCGAGCGTCCTCACCTTCTGGATCGCGGACACTGCGCCCTTGATCACACTCGACGCGAAGTCCACTTCTGCCTGCGTAAAGATCGGCTTTTCGCGAGTGCGCCTGAGCAGGAACACGCCACTGGTTCCGTCGTTGAGTGTGAACGGAATCGCAATGATGGAACGGACACTGATGGTCGTGCCTTCCCGTTTCCAGACTTCGCGAAGATCGGTGTACCGCCCGCATTTCATCACATCTGGAATCAGGATCGGACGCTGCTTCTCCAGGGACGCTGAGACCTCCGGATATTTTGCGAGGTCAATTTTCAGGTCGTGGAGATGTGGCTGCTCGAATGCCGTTGCGACCACGCCGGTGGAATCACCCGCCTTTGCGATGATTACCGAAGAGTGGGTCAGGTCGAGTGCGCGAGCCAGGCGTCGAGCGAGCATGTGAAAAATTTCTTCCGTAGGAAGATTTCCCATCACGTCGTTCAGAATGTCTACCGCCTGCTTCCGGGATTCAGCGTCTTCCTTGACCTGATGCAGCTGCGCCTGAAGTTCGCGAAGCGCAGCCTGCAGTCTGGTTATCTCAGAACGTTGCTCCTCAATCGTCCTTTGATCCATTTACTCATCCGCTGTTACACCCGCCGGCGAATCATCCACCTCTTCCTCGGACGCGTCACCACTCTCTGCATCATCTGGAACGACGCGGGCTACTGCCGTTACCAGATCACCCTCATCAAGATTGACGAGCCGGACCCCCTGCGCGATACGTCCTGTTACCCGGATCTGCGCAACGGAGGAACGGATAATCACGCCGTGCTTGGTAATCAGCATGATTTCGTCTTCCGGAAGCACTTCCATTATTCCAACAACGTCACCGGTCTTTTCAGTCCGGTTGACAGTGATAATACCCTTCCCGCCGCGCTTTTGCACACGGTACTCGTCGATCTGGGAGCACTTGCCCAGCCCACGCTCTGTAACAACGAGAATGGTGGCCTCCCGTTTGATGACGACCATTCCCACAAGACTGTCACCCTCGCGCAGCTCGATACCCTTTACGCCCGTTGTATCGCGCCCCATCTCGCGCACGTCCATTTCATGGAAGCGCACCGAAAGTCCGTGTTTGGAAGCAAGCACTATGTCGTTGGAGCCGCTGGTAACCTGAACATCTATCAGCTCGTCGCCCGGCTCGATCTTGATGGCCTTGATGCCGGTCGCGCGCACGTTGGAGTACTGAGACAGCGCGGTCTTCTTCACAGTTCCCCAGCGCGTGCAGAAGAGCAGGAACTGCGTATCGCTGAATTCGCGCACCGGCACCATCGCCTTGATCTGCGTGTCCGGACTGACGTTGATCAGGTTGACGATCGGCTTGCCCTTCGCCGCCCGTCCTGCCTGTGGAATCTCGTGCACCTTGAGCCAGAAGCAGCGGCCATCCTCGCTGAAGCAGAGGATGTAGTCGTGCGTCGAGCCGATGAAGAGATGCTCGATGAAATCCTCATCCTTCAGGCCCTGGCCGCTCAGTCCGCGTCCGCCCCGTCTTTGCTTTCTGTATGTCGAGACTGACGTGCGCTTGATGTAGCCGGCGTGCGAGATGGTGATCACCATGTCTTCTTCGGCGATCAGGTCCTCGATCGTAAACTCGCCTTCGTCGCTGGTGATTTCCGAACGGCGCTCATCACCGTACTTCTGTGCGACCTCCTCGAGCTCGTCGCGAATGATCTTCATGCGGCGCGGCTTGGAGGCGAGGATGGTGCGCATCTCCTTGATGAAATCGCGGACTTCCTTGAGCTCCGCTTCCAGCTTGTCGATCTCGAGTCCGGTGAGCTTGGCGAGACGCATGTTGAGAATCGCTTCGGCCTGGCGTTCACTCAGCTTGAACTTCTTCTGGAGCTGTGCGCTTGCAGTCTGCGTATCCGCCGCCGCGCGAATGAGCTTGATGACCGCGTCGATGTTGTCGACGGCGATCTTCAGACCCTCGAGGATGTGCTCGCGCTCGAGCGCCTTGTCCAGGTCGAACTGCGTGCGGCGCACAACCACTTCATGTCTGTGCTCGATGTAATGATCGAGTACGACACGCAGCGGCATGATCTTCGGCACCAGCTGGCGCGTCGTAGGATCGGGCACGAGCGCGAGCATGATGACGCCGAAGGTGGACTGCATCGACGTGTGCTTGTACAGCTGGTTCAGGACAACGCGCGGAATCGCATCGCGCTTCAGCTCCATCACCACGCGCATGCCGTCCTTGTCGGACTCGTCGCGCAGCGCGCTGATGCCCTCGATCTT
>JAKFCC010000237.1:0-25695 GCA_036676795.1 Gemmatimonadota bacterium | reverse complement strand
AGTTCAGTAGATGTCGCAGCCCAATCTCGAGCAGCTGCTCGAAGCCGGAGTTCACTTCGGCCACCAGACCCGCCGTTGGAATCCGAAGATGCGCCGTTTCATCTTCGCGGAACGGAACGGGATTCATATCATCGACCTGCAGAAGACGCTTCGGCAGCTCGAGCTTGCCCAGAAGCGCGTTCGCGAAGTAGTGCTCCGTGGCGAGGCTGTTCTTTTCGTCTGCACCAAGCGCCAGCTGGTCAACATCGTCAAGTCCGAGGCTGAACGCTGCGGCGCGATGCACGTGACCGAGCGCTGGCTGGGTGGCCTTCTTACCAATTTCCAGACGGTCAAGAAGCAGGTTCGCAGGCTGAAGGAACTCGAGGCAGGCAGCGAAGCCGGCGGTGAGTTCGAGAACTACACCAAGAAGGAACAGCTGATGATGAGCCGCCAGCGCGACAAGCTGGCGAAGAACCTTTCAGGCATCAAGAGCATGACGCGCCTTCCCGGACTGATCTTCGTGATCGATTCCAAGAAGGAGCGCATCGCGGTGGCTGAAGCAAACAAGCTGAACATCCCGCTGGTCGCGCTCGTCGACACCAATGCGGATCCGGACCTGATCACCGTTCCGATCGCCGGCAACGACGATGCGATTCGCTCGGTGGAGCTGGTGACCAAGGCGATTGCGGACGCCATCATCGAAGCCAGGCGCGAGGCCCCGGTGCGCGAGGAAGCTGAAGAAGCCGAATCGTACACCTACAGCTCGGACCGCGGCAGCGAGCCGGCCGGCGGCGATGAAGAGCGAAAGAGAAAGCGTCGTCCCCGCAGACGGCGTGCAAAGCCCGAGGCAATTGCAGCGCGCCTCAAGACCGGTGAAGCCGGCGAAGCGGGTGCAGGTGAAGGTGAAGCAGAAGGCGGAGCTGATGAAGCTCCCGGCGAATCGGCAGAAGGTTAAGTTTCCCACGCTCAGCGAGGGATACACGCCGCCGGGCAGGTAGTCCGGCGGCGTTCTAATAAGTCAGAGAATTGCGGGCCTGAAAATCCGCTGAACGATTTGAGGTCATGAAGATGGCGTTTACAGCAAAGGACGTTTCCACGCTCCGTCAGAAGACGGGCGCCGGAATGATGGAATGCAAGAAGGCACTGACCGAGAACAACGGCGACATGGACAAGGCCGTAGAGTATCTTCGCACCAAGGGAATCGCGAAGGCCGGCCAGCGCATGGGCAAGCAGACGAGCGAGGGAATCATCGGCAGCTACATCCACCACAACGGCAAGGTTGGCGTCATGGTCGAAGTAAACTGCGAGACGGACTTCGTCGCCCGTACGGATGATTTCAAGCAGCTGGTGAAGTACATCGCCGAGCACATCGCGGCGGCGGCTCCACTGGGTGTGGACAAGGACACGGTGCCATCGGAAAAGGTGGAGTCGGAGCGCCGCATTTTCGAGCAGCAGGTGCGCGAGAGCGGAAAGCCGGACAACCTTATCCAGAAGATCGTGGATGGAAAAGTCGAAGCCTACTATAAGGATGTGGCCTTGATCCACCAGGCCTGGGTGAGAGAGCCGAAGAAGACCATCGACGAACTCATCAAGGAAACGTCGGCGAAAGTCGGCGAGAACATCCAGGTGCGAAGGTTCGTCCGTTTCCAGCTGGGAGAGGAGTAACGAATCGTGCCGAAGCTAGCTTACCCACGCATCTTGCTGAAGCTGTCAGGCGAAGCACTCGCGGGTGAGCGGGGCTCCGGCTTCGATTTCGACATTATCTCCCGGATCGCCGACGAGATAAAAGACGTGGCCGACATGGGATGCAGTGTCGGCCTCGTCATAGGTGGCGGTAACATGGTCCGCGGCGCTCAGATCGCACAGCTTGGAATGGACCGGGTGAGCGCCGACTACATGGGAATGCTTGGAACCGTCATCAACGCTCTCGCGATGCAGGATGTGCTGGAGCGGCGCAACATCGAAACGCGCGTGATGACTGCGCTGAACATGTCCGAGATCGCCGAGCCCTTCATTCGCCGGCGCGCGATGCGGCACTTCGAGAAAGGGCGCACGGTGATCTTTGCCGCGGGAACCGGAAATCCGTACTTCTCCACCGATACTGCGGCTGCGCTGCGGGCCATTCAGGTGAAGGCCAACATCATCATCAAGGCGACAAGCGTGGATGGTGTTTACTCCGCGGACCCGAAAAAGGATTCCAAGGCGAAGATGTTCAAGACGATCAGCTATTCGGATGTAATTTCGAAGGAGCTGAAAGTGATGGACCACACCGCAATCACTCTTTGCAAAGAGAACAAGCTTCCTATCCTGGTTCTCAACATTCACAAACATGGAGCCATTGCGCGCGCCGTTAAGGGTGAGCGCATTGGAACAATGGTACAATGAGCACGATTCAGCAGATCAGCAAAGACGCCCGCACCGGAATGGAGAAGGCCCTCGAAAGCTCCAAGCGCGAGCTTGGCTCCATTCGCAGCGGCAAGGCATCGCCAACCATGCTGGACACGGTGAAAGTGGAAGCCTACGGCAGCACGGTTCCGCTCAGCCAGGTTGCGAGCGTTTCCGCTCCCGAGCCGCGGATGCTCATGGTCACCCCGTGGGACAAGGGCCTGACCAGCGCGATCGAGAAAGCGCTGCGTGAGTCGGATCTCGGCTTGAATCCACAGGCGCAGAGCGGCACCATCCGCGTTCCGCTTCCCGCGCTCAACGAGGAGCGCCGGAAGGAGCTGGTCAAGGTTCTGCACAAGCTCACCGAAGAAGGAAGGGTTGCGATCCGGCACTCGCGCACCGATGCGCGCGACAAGCTGAAGAAGCTGGAAAAGGTTTCCGAGGATGACGTGAAGCATGCGGAGAAGGACCTGCAAAAGCTTCACGACGAGTACATCGGAAAGATCGACGCGCTCCTCAAGGCGAAAGAAGCCGAAATAATGGAAGTCTGAGTCGTGTCTGAACTGACACGACGCACGCTGTTCGCGGTAATAGCGGCGCCCCTGGGCATACTCATTGTCTACCTGGGCGGTGCTCCACTGGCTGCCATGCTCGGCCTCATAGCTGCACTCGGGGCCTGGGAAATCCAGCGCATGGCGACTGCCAACGGGGTGGAGCCGCTCATGCCTGTGGGTATCGTGGTTGCCGGCCTCATTCCGATTGCAGTGCACGGCTACCGGCTGGGAGTGTTCCACCTCTCGCTCACCGTCGGCGTAGTGCTCTTTCTCATACTGTTCGGGAGTGCGATCTGGCTGCGTGGTCCCGCGCGCCGGCCCATCAATTCGGTCGCGCTCACGGCGCTCGGCGCTCTTTATCCAGGCACGATCGCGTACATCTACACGCTGCGGCATCACGAGTACACGATCACGAGCGCGGCGGGCACGGCACTGGTCGCCATGCCAATCATACTCACCTGGGCCACAGACACGGGTGCGTACTTCGTCGGGAAGACCATCGGCCGGCACAAGCTGATTCCCTCGGTAAGTCCGGGCAAGTCGGTTGAGGGAGCCGTCGGCGGACTCGTTCTGACACTGGTCGTTTCAGTCCTGTACGCGATGTTCATTCTGCGTCCGTACGCAGATCTCCATATGACCCTTGCCGGCGCGCTGCTCTTCGGCCTTGTCGTAAGCCTGACGGCCCAAATCGGGGATCTCGTCGCATCGCTTATGAAGCGGGATGCAGGCGTCAAGGATTCATCGAAGATTCTGCCCGGCCATGGCGGCATCGTGGATCGTTTCGACAGCCTGTTCTTCGTAATGCCGGTCGCGTATCTGCTGCTGAACAGACTGCTCGTAGTCGCGCCGTAGCGGGAGTCACAGTGTCGAAGCGGGGAATAGCGCTGCTCGGTTCTACCGGCTCGATCGGTACTACTGCACTGCGCGTCATTGCGCGGCAGGAGGCCCTGTTCTCCGTGTCGGCGCTGACTGCGTTCAACAATGCGCCGCTGCTCCAGGAGCAGGAAAAGCAGTTCTCCCCTTCGTTCGTCGGCATCGTGAATCCCGGCGAGTCGCCCTCGAACGGCTGGCGGGTGGGTGTCGAGTGCCTTGTAGAAGCCGCGACACGCCCCGATGCCGACATCGTGCTCAACGCGATCGTGGGCGCGGCCGGCCTGGACGCCACGATTGCCGCACTCAGGGCCGGCAAGCGCGTTGCTCTCGCGAACAAGGAAAGCCTGGTGATCGCCGGAGAGCTTGTCGCGGCTGCGTGTCGTGAAGGCGGAGGAGAGCTGGTTCCGGTGGACAGTGAACATTCGGCGATCCTTCAGTGCATTGCCGGGCGTCCGCGCGAATCGATTCGCCGTGTGATCCTCACCGCTTCCGGAGGACCGTTCAGAGGCTGGTCGCGCGAGCAGCTTTCGCGCGTGACGGTCGCCGAGGCGCTGCAGCACCCCACATGGAAGATGGGACGGAAGATCAGCGTGGACAGCGCCACGCTGGCGAACAAGGCTCTCGAGGTTATCGAGGCGCATTTCCTGTTTGGAATTCCCTACGACAGGATCGAGGTCGTAGTGCATCCGCAGAGTATCATTCACTCGTTCGTCGAGTTCGTGGACGGCAGTGTGATTGCGCAGATGAGCATCCCCACCATGGAGCTTCCGGTGCTTTACGCGCTGACCCACCCGGAGCGGGTCGTGGACGACGGCGTCCCGTCGTTCAGTCCGGTCGAGTCGTCGCCGATGACGTTTGAGAGCGTGGCACGGGACCAGTTTCCCGCACTCGAGCTCGGAATCGGAGCCGGAAAGGCAGGCGGAGCGGCACCCGCAGTATTCAATGCGGCGAATGAAAGCGCAGTCGCGTGTTTTCTCGCCGGCAGGATTGCATTCTCAGATATCCCGCGCGCGATCGAAACATCGCTTGCGCGGCTCGGTGGACTTCCAGGCTCGACGCGCGACGACTTGCTCGCCGCGGATGCGAGCGCCCGCAGGCATGTAGAGGAAATGTTCAAATGTTAGCATGGATCGCCCCGCTCATTGTTTTTGGACTCGTCGTGTTCGTTCACGAGCTTGGACACTTTCTCGCCGCGAAGGCAGTTGGGGTTTACGCGCCGCGCTTTTCAATCGGTTTTGGAAAGACTCTCTGGAAGCGACGCCGGGGTGAAACCGAATACGTCATCGCTGCGCTGCCCCTTGGCGGGTATGTGCGTCTCGCCTCCAAGGAAGACGAAGCGACTGCATTCCTCGAGGGTGGCGCCGAGAACAGCGCTGTCAACGCATCTCCGAAGGATGGATGGGATCCAGAGGCAATGATTCCTTTCGGGCCGAAGCCGATCCCGGAGAACCGCTGGATGGAGTCCCAGTCGCTGTTGGGCAAGCTGTTCATCATGCTGGCGGGCGTCACGATGAATCTCGTTCTCGGGTACGTGGTCCTGACGGGAATGTTCGTTGGCTATGGTCAGCCCTACGTTACCACGCGTGCGGACTCGCTCTTTGCCGGACGTCCCGCGGCCGAGGCGGGAATGCGTGCGGGCGACAGCATCGTCAGCGTGAACGGAGCACCGATAAAGGACTGGGACGCGCTGGTCCGGAAAGTCGGCGCTTCCGCGGGCGTGCCGCTGGTGATAGGGGTCGTGCGCGACGGGTCGCCGCGGGAATTCACTGTGAGTCCCGCACCGGAAGAGGCGATCGATCCTGAGACTGGCAAGAAGGGAATCGTGGGCAAGATCGGCATTGTTCCCAGGACGGGAACCGCGCCTGTTCCGCTAGGTGATGCGTTGAGTGCGGGAGCGCGTGCAACTGCGGGTATGGCCACGAGCGTCCTTACCTCGCTGAAACAGCTGGCGACCCGTGAAGTGAGCGCAAAGGAGCTGGGCGGACCCATAGCGATTGCCCAGGCGTCGGTGCAGGCTGCACGCGGCGGATTCGAGCCGCTGCTGCTGCTGATCGCGTTCATCAGCATAAACCTGGCTGTCTTCAACCTGCTCCCGATTCCGATACTCGACGGAGGGCAGATTCTCATAATGCTGCTCGAGGCGGCGAAGGGCAGCCCGTTCAGTCTCAAGACGCGGGAATACGTCCTGAAGGCGGGACTGGGAGCGATTCTGCTGCTCGTGGCGTTCGTGATGTACAACGATATTCGGCGCCTCGTGCAGACGATCTTTGGAGTATAGCGAATGCCTGACATCACTCCTGCCAGCGTAGACGCGTACCTCCGCGACCTCCTGCTCGAGCCGGACTCAGCACTTGCGGCATGTGCGGCGCACAGCGCCGCCGAAGGGCTGCCGGAGATTCAGGTCACCCCGCTCCAGGGTCAGTTCCTCTTTCTGCTCGCACGCGGAATCAGGGCACGGCGAATACTGGAGATAGGGACGCTCGGCGGTTACAGCACCATCTCGCTGGCGCGCGCGATTGCCCCTGATGGCGCCGTGATCACCTGCGAGATTGACGCGCACCATGCTGAAGTTGCCCGCCACAACCTGTCGCGGGCCGGTTTGCTGGATCTCGTGTCGGTTCGCGTCGGGCCGGCACTGGACACTCTGGGCAGGATGATCGCGGAAAAGGTCGAGCCCTTCGACTTTGTCTTCATCGATGCCGACAAGGCAAACATGCCCGGCTACTTCGAACTGTCGATGAAGCTGGTGAATCCGGGAGCAATGCTCGTTTTCGACAACGTGATCCGGGACGGGGAAGTGGCCAACCCCGAGAGCGTGGACCCGAGTGTGGTGGGAGTGCGAAAGCTCATGGAGATGCTGAGCAGGGATTCGCGTGTTGACTCGACGGCGCTTCAGACGGTTGGCGTGAAGGGGTACGACGGGTTCGCATTTGCACTCGTAAACGGGTAATCCTGTCGTTGTAGAGGGGAATTCCCGCGGGTAAATTGAAGGGTTATGGAATATCCGGATCTCGCTGAGCGCGTGGCTGAAGCAAGGGCGCGAATTTCAGCGGCCGCTGCCAGAGGCGGGCACGAGCAGAATGTGACGCTGATCGCGGTGACGAAGACTCATGGCAGAGAGGCAGTCGAGGCCGCGTTCAGGTGCGGCGTTGCCGACGTCGGTGAGAACAAGATTCAGGAAGCTGTGCGAAAAATGTCGGAGGTTTCTGTTCCGGTTCGATGGCACCTGATTGGGCACCTTCAGAGAAACAAGGTGAAATCGGTCGATCAGTTCGCGCTGGTTCATTCGGTGGACAGCGGACGGCTCGCGGATGCGGTTCACAAGTTCGGTCTCGAGCGCGAACGGGCAGTGGACGCGCTCGTGCAGGTTAATGCGAGCAGGGAAGAATCGAAGGGCGGTTACTCGCTGGATGAGTTTCCCGCCGAAGCAGAGCGACTTGCACTTCTGTCAGGAATCAGGGTTTGCGGGGTAATGACGATGGCGCGGATCGATGCGCCCGAGCTGGAGCTGCGCGAGACTTTTGCGGCGGCCCGCGGGGCGCGGGACGTACTGCGCCGGGCCGGTCATCCGGCAAACGAGCTGTCGATGGGAATGTCGCAGGACTTTGAGATCGCGGTCGAAGAGGGCGCCACAATGGTGCGTCTTGGAACCACCTTATTTGGAGCACGTGAAAAATGATTGAAGACGAATCATTTCATCTTACGCCACTGGACGTACGCCGCTATGACTTCGGGCGTGCGCTGCGCGGCTACGATCCCAAGCGCGTAGACACCTTTCGCGATCAGGTCGCCGAGGAGCTCGAGCGCCTCAACCGGCTCAACGTCGACCTGGACTCAAAGGCCCGTACTTTCCACGAGCAGCTCCGCGCGTTCCGCGAGCGCGACAAGGCGCTCAACGACGCACTCGTTTCTGCGCAGCAGCTGCGCGGAGAGATGAAGGAGCAGGCAGAGCGGGAAGCGGGGCTCACCGTGCGTGAGGCGCAGGCGGAGGCGGAAAAGATGCTGGAGGCCGCACGCGCCGAAGTCCGCCGCATGCAGGCTGAACTCGATGCCCTGGACCGCTCCCGCCGCAGTTATCTCGCGCAGATGCGCACGGTGCTGTCGCGACAGCTGTCCGAGCTGGAAGCATCCGCCATCGACACCGCGCGTCCAGACGGACAAAGCGGCGAGTAGCTTGACCATTTCACAAGCCGACAAAACTCGGATGTCCGAGCGCTTTCGCACGCTGCCCACAGACAGGCCCGCCGACGATGTCGAGCTGGAGGTGCTGTCGCTATGGGAAAGCGAGAAGTTGTTCGAGACGATCAGTGCGAATCCCGAAGGCAAACCCGAGTTTGTTTTCTTCGAGGGTCCGCCTACGGCGAACGGCCGTCCCGGAATTCACCACGTCTTTTCGCGCACCCTGAAGGATCTGTTCTGCCGCCACAGGGCAATGAGCGGTTTTCATGTCACGAGAAAGGCAGGTTGGGATACACACGGACTTCCGGTGGAAATCGAAGTCGAGAAGCAGCTCGGCATCAGCGGCAAGCAGCAGATCGAGAAGATCGGTGTCGCGGAGTTCAACCGACTCTGCCGCGAGAGCGTTTTCCGGTACAGGACTGACTGGGAAACTCTGAGCAAGCGCATCGGCTACTGGCTCGACTACGAACATCCGTACGTGACTTACAGTCACGACTATGTGGAAAGCGTCTGGTGGGCGCTCAAGACTCTCTTCGACAAGAACCGGCTGTATCGCGGGCACAAGATTCTTCCGTACTGCCCGCGCTGCGGAACCGCGCTGTCGAGTCATGAGGTCGCGCAGGGGTACAAGACGGTCAAGGACCCGAGCGTGTACGTCGCGCTCGATCTCGAGGGTGAAGCGAAGCGGCGCATCCTGGTCTGGACGACTACTCCCTGGACTCTGGTTTCCAATGTCGCTCTCGCGGTCAACCCAGAGCTCGAATACGTAGAGCTGCGCGACCTCGAGGACGAATCGGCGGCCACTCTCATTCTTGCCGCCTCTCGTGTAAATGCACTGCTCGGCGACGACTATGCCGTGCGCTGGCACACCGTGTCGCGCCTCCAGGGCCGCCAGCTGGTTGGCCTGAAGTACCGGCGTCCGCTGGACTGGGTTCCCTTCGGTGAAGGTGCGCACGAGGTAATCGTCGGCGAGAGTTTCGTGACTGCCGAGGATGGAAGCGGCGTGGTTCACATGGCGCCTGCATTCGGTGCGGACGACTACGCTGCCGGGCAGCGCAACAATCTGGCTTTTCTTCAGCCTGTGGATGCCCGCGGCGAATTTCCCGGGGACATGCCCGTTGTCGGCGGGATGTTCGTAAAAGCTGCGGACAAGCCGATCATCCAGGAGCTGAAGCGCCGTGGATCGCTCTGGAAATCGCAGCAGTTCGAGCACCAGTATCCTCACTGCTGGCGGTGCGACACTCCGCTGCTCTACTACGCGCGCACTTCCTGGTTCGTCCGCACTACCGCGTTCAGGGATGAGATGCTCGCGCGCAATGCCCGCGTAAACTGGAATCCGCCGGAGATGGGCTCAGGCCGCTTCGGGGAATGGCTGGTCAACAACATCGACTGGGCAATCTCGCGCGACCGCTACTGGGGTACGCCGCTCCCGCTCTGGCTGTGCGACGCCGACAGCTCACATGTGGATGCGGTGGGCAGCTATGCCGAGCTCGAGGAGAAGACTGGGCGCACCCGCCCCGAAGATTTCGACCCGCACAAGCCGCATATCGATGGATACACCTGGTCCTGCTCGAGCTGCGCGGGCACTATGCGCCGCGTTCCCGAAGTAATCGACACCTGGTTCGACTCGGGATCGATGTCGTTCGCGCAGTGGCATTTCCCATTCGAGAACAGGGAGATGTTCGCGCGGCATTATCCCGCGGATTTCATTGCGGAAGGCGTGGATCAGACCCGGGGATGGTTCTACTCGCTTCTCGCCATTGCGACCGGCCTGGGCGACGCACTGCCGGGCAATGAGGATCCTCCGCGCGCCGGAAAGGGTCCGGCTCCTTACGGTGCAGTCGTGGTCAACGACCTCGTGCTGGATGCTGAAGGCGCCAAGATGTCCAAGAGCAAAGGGAACGTGGTCGATCCGGCGAGCATCATCCCGAAGTTCGGCGCCGACGCAGTCCGCATCTTCCTGGTTCGTTCCAGCCAGGTGTGGCTTCCGCGCCGCTTCGATGAGAATGGCATCCGGGATGTCGCCGGGCGCTTCCTGCTCACTCTGAAGAATGTGTACAGCGGTATTTTCGCCCTGTACGCCAATTTTGGATGGGAGCCAAGCGCCGCTGATCCTGCGCCGTCGGACCGCACACTGCTGGACCGGTGGATCCTTTCCAGACTCGCAACTGTTGAAGCGGAAGTCGATGCCCGCATGCATGGGTACGACGCAACTGTCGCCCTCACCCGGCTGATGGACTTCGTCGTGGACGATGTCTCCAACTGGTATGTGCGTCAGTCGCGGCAGCGTTTCTATGACGTCGATCAGGCGGACAACCGTGCAGCGTTTGCAACATTGCATGAGGTTCTTGCCGTCACCTGTCGACTTCTTGCCCCCTTCGCTCCCTTTATCAGCGACTGGATTCACAGGGAGCTTACGTCCGAATCCGTACACGCCGCGAGTTATGTCCGCGCCAGGCCCCCTGAAGCGGATGCGTTCCTTGAGAGTGCGATGAACAGCATTCGGACCCTTGCGACACTGGGACGCGCGGCACGCGAAGAAGCTGGAATCAAGGTCAGGCAGCCCCTGAAACAGATGGTATGCGTTGTGCCACCCAGTACCTCAGGAATGGATCATTTCAATGCCCTCATTCCCCTGCTGGCCAGTGAGCTGAATGTCAAGGAAATCAAGACCGCGACTTCCGGCGACGCACTCGTTACGTTGGAGGCTAGGCCAAATTTCAGGTCTTTGGGCAAGAAGTTCGGAAAACGGACCCCGTTGGCGGTGGAAGTGGTAAAAACCCTGGACGACGGGGCGCTGCGCAGGTTCGAGCGCGGTGAAACGCTGACGATCGCAGTGGAAGGCGAAGAGCACGGGCTGGATGCCGAGGATCTTGTGATTGTCCGGCGTGCAGTGGGTGAGCTTCTGGTGCAGGAGCAGGCAGGCTACTTCGCGGCAATCGATGCGGAGGTGACTCCGGAGCTGCGCGCCGAAGGACTGGCAAGAGAGTTCGTGAGCAGGATGCAGCGGCTAAGAAAGGAGTCCGGGTTTGCTGTGAGCGACCGGATCGAGGTTTCAGCGGCAGGGAACGGAGAAGTGGAGGGCGCACTCAAGGCCCACCAGGGCTGGATCGCCGAAGAACTTCTCGCAGTCAGCTTTTTGATCGGCGAAAAAATGGACGACAACGCGGCGCGAACAGTCGATCTCGATGGAGAGACTGTGCGGGTTGCCTTCGAGAGGATTGCATAGGATGTCACCGACCACTGCCAAGAAGCCCAAGACAATGGGAAAGAAGAATCTTGAGCATTTCGAGAAGCGGCTCATGGAAGAGCGCAAGCGCGTTCTGCGTGAGCTCGGCCAGTACAGCGAGACCTTCGGTTCCACGCCTCAGGGTGCCGACGGCGACCTGAGTGCCTACTCGTTCCACATGGCTGACCAGGGCACAGACGCAATGGAGCGCGAGAAGGCGTTTCTGTTCGCGAGCCAGGAAGGCCGGTTTCTCTGGCACATAGACGAGGCACTGCGCCGCCTGTACCGCACTCCTGAAACTTTCGGAAAGTGCCACAACTGCGGTGCGGACATAGCGTTCGACAGGCTCGATGCGCTGCCGCACGCGCGCTATTGCATCGACTGCAAACAGCGTGAAGAAGATGCCAAGCGGCAGGGCTAATCCTGCGCTCTTCTGGAGCGTAATCACGAGTGTGGTGCTTGTAGACATAGTCACGAAGGCCATTGCGGTGTATGCGCTGGTTCCCCAGCGCATGCCGCACGAGATCATCGGTGACAAGCTCCGTCTCACTCTTGTTTATAATCCGGGCGCGGCTTTCGGGCTGCACGTCGGTCAGTACTCCCGCTGGGTGTTCATGGCACTCACGCTGGGCGCCCTCTGGATCCTCTGGCGGTTGTATCGCACGACCAGGGAAGGCGATCTTGGGCGCGTTTTCGCTCTCGCACTGGTATGTGCCGGAGCCATAGGCAACCTGATCGACAGGGTGCGTTCTTCGGCCGGAGTGGTCGATTTCATCGACGTAGGGGTTGGTGACATGCGCTGGCCGACCTTCAATGTTGCCGACATGGCCGTTAGCGTGGGGGCTTGTATGCTAGCTTATGTGCTATGGGGAGAAGACAAGGCACTATCGACGCAGCCGGCCGAGACCTGAGGCAGTCATCAAGTGAGGACTACCTGGTCGAGGCGGACGAAAACGTTCGCCTCGATTTGTATGTGGCATCGGCCGCGGATCTATCCCGTACCCAGGCCGCGACTCTGATCGCGAACGGGAATGTCACGGTCAACGACAAGCGGGAGAAGGCGAGCTACCGGGTAGAGCGGGGCGACAGGATTCGAGTGGAGCGTCCCGAGCTGCTGGAGCGCCAGATTCTGCCGGAGTCCATCGCGCTGAGCATCGTCCACGAAGACGATGACCTTCTCGTCGTGGACAAGCCGGCTGGCATGGTGGTTCATCCCGCGCCCGGGAACTGGACTGGCACTCTGGTCAACGCCCTCATGGGCCGCGAAGGTGATCTCGCGGAAACGGGCGACCCTACGCGGGCCGGCATCGTTCACAGGCTCGACAAGGAAACGTCCGGGCTCCTGGTGGTCGCAAAGAATGAAGCGGCCCACAGAAAGCTGTCGCGCGACCTGGCGGCACGCACCGTAATCCGTCGCTACGCCGTGATGTGCTGGGGCCACCTGGACGAGGACCGGATAACGATCGAGCGGCCGGTGGCGCGTGATCCGCGTGACCGGAAGCGCATGGCAATCGTCGCGACGGGGAAGGATGCGCGAACCGACCTTGTACGACTCGCGCGATTTCACTCGGGGGATTTCCTGCGCGCGCACCTGCATACAGGCCGGACCCACCAGATTCGAGTCCACCTCGCGTCATCCGGACATCCGGTGATGGGTGACGACGCCTACGGTGGCGGTGGCGGACGGCGTCTCGTAGGTTTGCCTGCCAAGCGGCACTTCCTGCACGCCGCCTGGCTCCGTTTCGCTCATCCCATCACCGGCGATCCGCTCGACCTGCGTTCGCCACTTCCGCCCGACCTTCGTGCATCACTCGAAGCCATCAACGATGACGCAATGGACCTTGGCGACAACCCTCTCGAGACACTCGGCTTCTTCAACGAATGACTGAGCGGTCCAAGCCGGAGCCCAAGCGCCGTCGCGTCAGCCGGGAATTTGAAAGTTTCATGAAGGAGATCTCCGAGGAGATCGACATGTCAGATGCCGGGGAGGCGGAGTCTGCGCTTCCATCCTCCGGAACAAGTGAGCAGGCCGAGATTGTGGGCGATGACCAGAAGACGATTCGCATCTGGCCCGATATTGCCGATCGTATCATAGAGGAGATGCGCTAAATGGCGATCAGGGGCAGCCTCACCGAAGCCAGCCTCCCCGACGTTTTGCAGCTGCTCTCAATGGGCGGAAAAACAGGGCGCCTTGCCCTGACGTACCGGCACAACTCCGGATTTGTGTTCGTCGAGAACGGCCGCATCACGCACGCCTCGATCAAGGGCAGGGATCTGGGTTCCGAGGATGCAGTCTACGAATTGTTCACCTGGACGCAGGGAACCTTCAATTTCGAACCGGCCATCATGCCGGGCCCGACACTCGAGAAGGTATCCCTGGATCCGCAGCCGCTGATGCTCGAAGGCGCGCGCCGCGTGGACGAATGGACTCTGATTGAAAAGGCGATTCCCTCATTCGACGCCATCTTTGCGCTCGATCGCCAGAAGCTGCTGTTCAGCAAGCTGGAGCTGACTGAAGACCAGAGATCGCTCCTTCCGCTCTTCGACGGCCGGCGCAATGTGGATTCGCTCGTGCAGGAATCCCACATGTCCGAGTTCGCTGTTGGGAAGGCGCTGTTCGGCCTGATGAATGCCGGATTCCTTGTGCCGCTCGGAAAGGCGCGTTCGTCCAGCCCGGCCGTTCCCGAGGAGAAGATCGACGAGCACAAGAATCTTGGCTCCGCCTTTTACCACGCCGGGATGTTCGAGGAGGCGGAGCGCGAATACCGCCGGGTGGCTGAGCTGCGGCCCGACGACGCGATCGGTCCCTTCTACCTGGGGTTGATCTCCCTGCATCGCGGGCAGTGGGCGGAAGCAGCGCACCATTTCGAGATCGCGGCACCCAGAACCGAAGTGAAGATGGCCATCTACAACAATCTCTCGTACGCGTACGAGCGGGACGGCCAGCTCGAAAAAGCGCGGCTCGCCATGGCGAAAGCTCTCACGCGAGGGGGAGTCAACGATCCGGTGGTTCAGATCGGCGCAGCCGCTCTCGCGCTTCAGACAAATGACCTGCTCGACGCAGAGGTTGCAGTAGATGCGGCGCGCAAACTGCTTGGACACCGGCGACCACCTGCGGCCTGGTTCCACTATGCGGCCGTGTCGGCAATGCTCGCCAGTAACTGGGATCATGCGCTCGAGCATCTTGAAGAGGGAGTAGAGCTGTATCCGACATCGGCGCCGCTGCTCAATAATCTCTCGGTCGTCCAGGAAGCGCGGGGCGAATACGCCGCGGCGCTGTCTGCTGCAGAGCGCGGAGCGATGACGGATAACGCGGGGCCGCAGCTGTACCAGAATTTTGGCGATGCACTGAAGCGTGCAGGGCGAACCGAGGAAGCGGTCGCTGCGTACCGAAGGGCGGAGGTGCGTCGCAATGCGTGAGGACAAACTCGGAGCGTCGACTTTTCTGGACCGCGGCTGGAGCCTGATTGCGCAGGGGGATTTCCAGGGCGCGGAGGCTTCACTGAGAAAGGCTGTCGAGCTTTCACCACGCGATCCGCAGGGCAGCGCCCTGCTGGCCTGGGCCCTCATGCACCAGCAGAAACTGGATGATGCATCGGACTGGGTGAGTCGCTCGCTTCAGCTTCAGCCCATGAATGCGCTGGCACATGTGGCCGGCGGCTACATCGCGCTCAAGCGGGACGAGGTGATAGAAGCGATCAGATTTCTCACGCGTGCGGCAAAGATGGAAAACGATCCCAAGGCCACACTGTATGCGAACCTCTACCTTGGCATCACCTACCTGAAAAGGGAGATGCCTGAAGACGCGGCCAATTTTCTCAGGCAGGCAGTCTCGCTGGGGCCGAACCTTACAGAGGGGTACTACTACCTCGGCCGCGCGCTGTACAGCACGGGCCTGCCGGAGGAGGCGAAGGGGTGCTGGAGGGTCGGCAGTTCAGCGGCAAAACGGAGCGTCTGGGGAGTCAGGTGCCAGGAAATCCTGAGTGCCGTCGAGGAAGGAAAGCCCTTTCCACATCCTTTATAGTAGTGGAGCGCTTGACACCACTTTTCAAGGGCTCTACACTAGAGGGCTTATGGCAAATTCCGAGATAAAAGGAGTCGCTCAGGCGGCTGAGCGTCCGGTTTGGCGTCGCCCAGCTGTGCTTTGGACAGTCACTGCGCTGGTCCTCATTCTCGGTTACGCCGATCTTTGGAGGGGCGGTGAAGTGCTTGCCCCTTTCTTGCTAGTTATCGGGTATTGCATCCTGGTACCAATGGCAATCCTGAGCTGAACAGGCTCGGTTTCTGCTAACTCGGGGCGAGTAGCTCAGTTGGTTAGAGCGCCTGCCTTACACGCAGGATGTCGGGGGTTCGAGTCCCTCCTCGCTCATGAAAAAAGTTTTTTTCCAGACGGACCCGCTGTTAATCGCAGGTGTATTCAATTCAATCGCCTGTCACAAGCTTTGGAGGTTAGACCATTGAAGGTACGCGTCAGTCAGTTCTTTGCACTTACAGGATCGGTCGCTGTTCTGCTTTCGGCCGCGGCTTCAACCGCAGATGCCCAGAGACAGCGCACCGAACAGCTTGCGCCACGCATCATGGTGCCGACCCTCGCGAGCTCGGACAAGGAGCTCGGGATCCAGGCGGCTGAGGCCATCCGGACGCGCCTGACGCGTGACGTTCGCCCTCAGAATCTTTTTGTGATTCCGAAGGCCGATATCTATAACACGCTCCAGGCGTCGGGATATTCGACCACTGAAGCGCTCGGCGCCAATGACGCCAAGGCCCTGGCCACACTGCTTCGCGCGGATCATTACATCGACGGAACCGTGTCCCGGACACCTGCTGGCGTCCGCATCGATTCGCGACTGGTGCTGTCGCGCGACAACTCGGTCTCGCAGCTGCTGCCACCCGCGGAAGGCAAACTGGACGCGGCTGCCGCCAGCGTTTCCAGAAACGCGCAGAACGCAATGAAGCAGCTCGAATCAGAGGGCAAGTGCGTGAATCTGGTGCGTTCGCAGAAGTATGCGGAAGCAATCGTTGAAGCCCGCAAGGGACTGAATTCCTATCCGAATGCAACGATCGTAGGCATCTGCCTCGGCAATGCGTTCTATGCATCCAATCAGCTGGACTCCGTTCTCGCGCTTTCGGAGCGGATCATTCAGGCCGATCCTAAGAACATTCCCGCACTTCGCTGGCTCGCTGACATCTATGGACAGCGTCGCGATCCGCGCGGAGTCGATGCACTCCTCGGCCTGCTCGCGGCGGACCCGACCAACGTTCGCCTTGTAGACCAGGTTGCAAACGGTCTTGCGGCCAGCGGTCAGGCAGCGCGCGCAGTTCCGATCATCACACAGATTCTCCGGGATCAGCCGGGCGATCCAGTTCTGCTCAGAACCGGCTGGCTCGTGCTGCTCGCAGCAAAGGAGTATCCGCAGGCAATTCAGACCGGCCTCGAGTACGCACGGGTCGATTCGATGGCAGCTGACACGAGCTACTATGTAAAGCTGGTTGGGGCCTACTCGGCGCTGAATCAGAACGCGCAGGCCGCACAGGCTCTGGCGGAGGCAACCGCAAAGTATCCGACCAACGCAACCCTCTGGGCAGTGTATGCCCAGACGCTGCAGAACTCGGGACAGTCGGCCCAGGCATCAGTAGCTGCGCAGAAAGCGATCAGCCTGAATCCGAAGGTCGAGGGTGGCTTCGCACTCGCAGCGACCACGCTCGCCGCAACAGGGCAGTGGGACCAGGTCCTCTCAACTCTCGAGCGTGGCGCAGCTGCAGGCGCTGACGCACCGCTGCTTGCGAAGATCGCGCTGAAGCTTGGCAACGACTCGTACCGTGCCGGAAATGCATCGAAGAACCGCGCTGATTTCCAGCGTGCAGTCTCGCTGCTGAAGCTTTCCGACAGGCTCGATGGCTCGGCGGACGCGAAGTTCCTCATCGGTGCGTCGTCCTTCAGCATCGGACAGAGCGCGACGAACGAAGCGCAGGAAACCAAGAGCTGCTCGCTGGCCCGGCTCGCCAAGGAATCCTTTGCGACAGCGCAGGACAACGTGCCCGCAGGACTGGGCAGCTATCCTGACGCAGCCAAGCAGCTGCTCGCGGCGATTCCCCAGTTCACTCCTGCTGTGAATGCAATGGTGGCTCGCTACTGCAAGTAGTTACAGAACGAAGGTGAGCTCAGGAGCGCCGGGCGCGTGGGATTCAGAGTATCATGCGCCGGTGCTCGTCGCCGAGATCCTCGAAGTATTCGGTGAAAGCAGTGAAGTTCTCGACTGCACGCTTGGTGGTGGCGGACACAGTGAAGCGATGCTCAGTCAGGGAAAATCAGTAACGGGAATCGACAGAGACCCCGTTGCTCTGGAAGAAGCAAAGAAACGGCTTGCGTCCTATTTGGACGCAGGCCGTTTTCGCGCTATCATGGGCAACTTCGCCTACATTGATGAAATGCCCGCGCTTGCCGACAGGAAGTTCGATGCGATTCTCGCCGATCTTGGCGTTTCCTCACGCCAGATCAACGACCAGGAAAGGGGTTTTTCCTTTCGCGAGGGTGCCCAGCTCGACATGAGAATGGAGAGTGCGGGAGCGTCGGCGGCCGATTACCTGAACTCCGCGACCGTCGAGGACCTGTCGGCGGTTCTGCGTGATTACGGCGACGAGCCCAAGGCGCGGCGCATGGCCGCTGAAATCGTGCGGCGCCGCGGCAACCGGGAGTTTCGCACCAGCGATGATCTGGTAGGTGCAATACGCGGGGTGCTTGGACCGCGCAGTGGACCCGGTGACTTTGCGAGAATTTTCCAGGCGATTCGCATCGCAGTGAATGACGAGATCGGCGCGCTGGAAAGGGCGCTTCCGAAGCTGCGTGACAGGCTCACTCCCGGCGGGACATTCGCCATCATCTCATACCACTCCGGCGAAGACCGTGTGGTGAAGAATGCCTTTCGTGACTGGAGCCGCAGCTGTGTCTGCCCGCCCGAGCGGCTGCAGTGCAACTGCAGGGGAGTGGCGCTCGGAAAGGTGCTTACCAAGAAGGCTGTTGCCGCGTCGGATGAGGAAGTGGCCCGCAATCCTCGCTCACGAAGTGCCCGCATGCGGGTCTGGCGGAGCGCCAAAGGGTGAGGGGGCGTTCGGTAATTCTGCTATCGCTGGCCGCATTGGTGATGGTGGGATGGCTCGTCATCTGGCGGCGCAGTTACGGATATACGGAGTCTACCGTCGTAAGGGGAATGGAGCGAAGACTGGCTTCGCTCGCCGCCGAGCGTGTGAAACTCGAGGGAGACATCCGCGACGCGTCGAGCCGCGCGCGGCTTGGCGGAGTGGCCGAAAAGAAACTTGGAATGCGTGTACCTGCGGACACCCAGGTAGTGATCATGCCTCGCCGAAAGACAAATGAAACGCCCTAGCAGACTGGGAATCCTGCACGGCGTGCTGGTCCTTTTCGCCGTCGCACTCATCGCCAAAGCCGCGCGTGAACAGCTCATCAGGGGAGAGTACTGGGCCGCGCTCGCAAAGCGGCAGCACTTCTTTTCGTCCGGCCTGCCCGCTTCACGCGGAGATATTCTGGACGCCGGCGGCGCACGCCTCGTCGAGAGTCAGGAGCGCGTGAAGCTGGCGATAGCACCCAACGAAGTGCGGGAGATCGGGGGTCTGGTCCGCGCGATGAAGAATGCCGGAATCGAGGAGAGGTGGATCAGGGCGGTCCAGACGCCGGGCAGAAAATGGGTGGAGATTCCAACACTTTTTCTTGAAGCCGACGTCGCTCCTCTGCTTGCGATTCGGGGCGTGCATCCATCGGCAGTCGTCAATCGCATTTACCCGAATACGGGTGGACTGCGCCGGATCACTGGGCGAATCGATGCGAAAGGACGAGCCCTGGATGGGATCGAACTTGCGCTGGATTCCGTGCTGCGGGGCGACAGCGGCTCGGTGAGTCTTGCCCGCGACAAAACTGGACGTGGGTTTGACTCACCGGATACCTGGGGCACGATTCCAATGCCAGGCCACACGGTTTCTCTGACGATAAACAGCGGGCTTCAGGAGATCTGTGAGCGGGCGCTGGCAACTGCCGTGGACAGCCTCAGCGCCTCGGGCGGGGATATTGTCGTCATGAACCCGCACACGGGGGAAGTGCTGGCAATGGCGAGCAAGCGCGCTAATCCTGCCGCGATTGCAAACACGGCGATAACCGAGCCCTTCGAGCCGGGCTCGACGCTGAAGCCATTCATAGCAGCAGCACTGCTCACACGCGGCCGCGCGCGCACCGACGAGATCATCGACACGTACAATGGCCAGATGCGCATGAACGGACGCACGATTACCGACGTGCACAAGGCGGCGAGGATGTCACTCGCTGAAGTGATTCAGTTCTCCAGCAACGTGGGGATCGTGCGTTTCTCGGAGCGCCTCAGTGCTCGCGAGAAGTACGAGACGCTCCGGGACATCGGGTTTGGTACCACAACGGGAATTCCCCTTCCGGCAGAAGCGGCCGGTACCCTGAGAGAGCCGGCACGATGGTCCAATACATCGTCGGCTTCACTCGTGATGGGATATGAGATCGCGGTTACGCCGCTGCAGCTGGTTACTGCATACAGTGCCATCGCAAATGGGGGCAACCTGCTCGAGCCGCTCATCGTGAAGGAAGTGCGCAGTCCGGACGGCGAAGTTGTTTTCCGGGCAAGGACACGCGTCGTGCGCAGGGTGATGCCGCAGGCCGTTGCCGCTTCCATGCAGGTGCTGCTCAAGAGCGTAGTGCAGGGAGGAACCGCGATGAAAGCGGACCTGGTGAATTTCGAGGTGGCAGGAAAGAGCGGCACAGCGCGCCGGGTGGAGGGCGGAAAATACCTGGCGGGTAACTACACAGCGTCCTTCGTAGGACTCTTTCCCGCTGAAAGCCCGCAGTACGTCGTCCTGGTGAAACTGGACAGCCCCAGGAATGGATACTACGGCGGAGACATAGCGGCGCCGGTTACACAGCATGTGATTCGTGCGGCGCTGGCCGCGCGCGATGCAGCGCTCGACAGAGGAGGCCTGCTTGGCGCGGTGCGCAAGGATACGTCGCGCCTCGACTCGCTTGTCGAGACACCGAAACCGGAAGCGCGCATCGCCGAAGTAAAAGCTCCGATAGTGGGTGCAGACACCATCGATCCCGTCATTGCCGCTCCTCGGCCTGCTCCCGTGGCCGCAACCATCCCAACTGACACCACGCTGCGGCTCCCTGTTCGTTTCAGGGGCCAGGTCCAGCCGGTTGACCAGCGCGCAGTTCCATATGTGGCTGGCATGACGGTACGTGACGCGGTGCGTGCGCTCCACGCAGCGGGGTTCCGCGTCGCCCTTACTACTGGATCATCGCTGATGGTTTTGCCTGCGTCCGGTACTCTGCTTCCCGCCGGAAGCCTTGTTCGCCTGCAGCGGCCGAAGTGACCGACTTTCCGCTGAGCGAGGTGGTTGCCGCTCTCGAACGGGAGAAGCTGCTGCTGCAGACCTCCGGACAAATTCCGGACAGCGCATCGGGCGTTACGGATGACAGCCGGCGGGTAAAGCCGGGCACACTTTTCATCGCCGTCTCGGGGGTTGCACGGGACGGTCACGAATTCATTGCGTCGGCGCGCGAGAGCGGCGCCACGGCTGTCGTGTGTGAGCGCAGGGTCGATGATCCGGTTCCACAGATTCTCGTCAGCAACGGCCGGCGTGCTGCGGCAATCGCGGCCGCCGCGGCATATCGCTATCCCGCCAGGACATTGTCGCTCGTGGGTGTAACGGGAACCAACGGCAAGACGACGACTGCGGGAATGCTGCGGCACCTGATGGATGAAGCGGGCGCACGCAGTGCTTCGATCGGTACTGTTGGAATCCTCATTGGGAGTGAGGGTGACCCGCTCCAAGGCGGCGATGATCTGACGACACCAGGTCCTGTGGAACTCCAGCGGGTGCTGCGGTCGCTGGTCGATCTGCATGTGCGTCGCGTCGCTATGGAAGTATCATCGCACAGTCTCGACCAGAAACGCGTCGAGGGTCTCGAGTTCCAGGCAGCACTGTTTACGAATCTCACGCGTGACCACCTGGACTATCATGGAACTATGGAGCGCTACCGCGAAGCGAAGGCGCAGCTGCTCCACTATCTGAAACCCGGTGGCGTAGTGGCGGTGAACGCGGACGATGCCGCGTGGGACTCCCTTCCGATTTCCGGGTCGCCTGTGCGGTACGGCGTCCGCAACAAGGCGGACCTTATGGCCCGCAACATCGTACTCACACCCGGTGGAAGCACCTGGGATCTGTGCATGGGCACTAACTGCCACCCTGTTCGCCTGCCCATGCTCGGCGACTTCAACGTGATGAACGCACTTGGCGCGGCCGCCGTGATGTGGGGGCTCGGAAAGCCACTGGCGGAAATCGCAGAGCACCTTGGCACGACCCCGCAGGTCCCGGGACGTCTGGAGATAATTTCCCGGTCACCGGCAGTGGTTCGGGATTATGCCCATACTCCCGATGCGCTGGAGCGGGCGCTTGGAGCACTTCGCGGAGTTACATCAGGGCGACTAATCTGTGTTTTCGGATGTGGCGGCGACCGTGACAAGGGGAAGCGCCCGCTCATGGGACGCGCGGCCGAGCTGCTCGCGGACTTCTCCCTGGTTACAAGCGACAATCCCAGAACCGAGCCGCCGGACGCCATCATTGACGATATTGTAGCTGGAATGAAAACGAAAAATCATGAGCGGGTCACAGACAGGCACGACGCAATTGCACGGGCCCTTTCAATGGCAGGCCGGGACGATGTAGTACTGCTCGCCGGCAAGGGCCACGAGACCTATCAGATCAGGGGAACACAGAAATTCCCATTCGATGAAAAACTGATCGTGGCACAGCTTACGGGCTCGGCGAAGTGAACGGGTTCTGGACACTCGATTCCGTTTCCGACGCGCTCGGCGATTTGCTCAGCCAGGCGCGCCCGCGCGGATCTCAACAGCTCGCAGGGATCACCACTGATTCACGTTCGATCGGGAAGGGTGAACTCTTCGTCGCCCTGAAGGGAGAGAATTTCGACGGCCACAACTTTGTGGCTGATGCTGCACGTGCCGGCGCGGCCGCCGTGCTGGTGTCAGATGCATCCCGCGCTGTGGGTATCGGAATTCCGGCGTTCGTGGTGGACGATACCCTCATTGCGCTCGGAAGGCTTGGCACGCACTGGCGGCTGGTGTGGGGAAAGACAGTAATTGGTGTGGCAGGAAGCAATGGGAAGACCAGCACCAAGGAGCTGCTGCGCGCCGCCCTGAGTCAGACCTTCGAGGTGCACGCCACGACGGGCAACCTGAACAATCGCATCGGCGTACCGCTCACCCTGCTGGCGATTCCGCCCCATTGCGAGGTTGCCGTAATCGAACTCGGAACGAGCCTTCCGGGCGAGGTGGCGATCCTTCGCGACATCGCACGGCCCGACATTGCGATCGTGACATCGGTGGCAGAGGAACATCTCGAGGGGCTCGGTGACCTGGCCGGGGTCCTTCGCGAGGAAGTTGCGGTTTTCGACGGCGTCTCGGTCGGGATCGTCCCGAGCGAACAGCCGGAGATTGGCGACGCGGCAAAAGGAAAGGCGAAACGGCTGATATCCGCAGGGCTGGATGCAGGCGACCTGAAGGCCTCGCGCTGGGAGATCAGTGCCGAGGGGCTCGGCAAGGTTCTGGTCGGTGAGGTGGAGTTTGCGCCGCCTTTGAGAGGCGCTCACAACCTCCGGAACATGATGCTTGCCCTTGCAGCAGCGACTGAGTGCGGAGTCGATCTCGCGGCCGCTGCTCGCGGGATCGGAACCATGCCGCAGCCAAAAATGCGTGTCGCCTGGGAAAAGGTCGGGAAGGCAATCGTCATCAATGACGCATACAATGCGAATCCTGGATCGACCAGGGCGGCCATCGAGCTCATCACTTCGTCGGCCGGCAGCCGCCAGAGAGTGATCGTGCTGGGCACGATGCGGGAGCTTGGTCCAAGGTCGGCAGAGTGCCATGACGACATTGCCGCACTCGCGCTGCAGTCGGGCGCCCAGGTCGTTGCCGGGATCGGGGAGTTTGCGGCGGCGCTCGAACGGGTCGGCAGCAGTGACGACAGAGTCGTAACGGCGGACGATGTCGAGGATCTCTGGCCCAAACTGGCTCCCCGACTTGCACCGGATGCGATTATTCTATTGAAAGCTTCGCGTGGCGTGCAGTTGGAACGCGTACTACCTCACCTCACAGCCTGGGCCGGTCACTAGTGCTTTACTATCTGCTGACACCGCTGGTGAAGTACTTCGGCTTTCTGCGAATCTTCAATTACATATCCTTTCGCGCCGCTGGTGCCGCTGTTTCGGCGCTGCTGCTCACCTTCGTGTTCGCGCCGATGATCATTCGGTACCTCCGCAGCATGAAGCTGCATCAGGTGATCCGCGAAGGCACACCCGATTCGCACCAGGAAAAGAAGACCACGCCCACCATGGGCGGATTGATCATTCTTCTCGCGACCTTCATTCCCACCCTGATGTGGGCGAAGCTCTCGAACCGGTATGTGCTGATTGCTCTCTTCTCGATGCTCTGGATGGGAATCATCGGCTTTCTCGATGACTACCTGAAGCTGAAACAGCGTCTGCTGGGAAGAAAAGAGAACACGGGACTGGTAGAGAAGTACAAGCTCGCGGGGCAGCTGACTCTTGGTCTGGTGCTCGGCTACTCGCTCTGGCAGTTCCCGGTTTCCACGCTGCCGGGCGCGTCGACCACACTTCCTTTCTATAAATACCTGCTCATTGTGCCTGCCAGCGCGGGCATGGCGTGGGTGTACGTCCTGTTCGTCACGTTCGTTATCACAGGTGCGACCAACGCGGTGAACATCACTGACGGACTGGATGGGCTTGCTGCAGGCCTGACGGCGATTGCGATTCTGACCTTTGCGCTTTTCGCATATGTGATCGGACGGTATGACGCCTCGCAGTATCTCCAGCTGTTCTACCTGCGGGGCGCCGGTGAGCTCACGGTGTTCTGTGCCGCCATAATGGGGGCCTGTATTGGATTTCTCTGGTACAACACGCACCCTGCCCAGGTATTCATGGGCGACACAGGCTCGCTCGCGCTCGGCGGTGCGCTCGGCGCAGTTGCAATATTGCTCAAGTCCGAGTTTCTGCTCGTTCTGGTTGGCGGAGTGTTTGTTGCTGAGATGATGTCGGTGATCATTCAACGCGTGGTGTTCAAGTACAGAAAGAAGCGGCACGGAGTGGAGTACGCAAAAGCGAACCGGGTATTTCGTCGAGCGCCGCTGCACCATCACTTCGAAATGGGTGGATGGGATGAAGCGCAGGTTGTGGTTCGTTTCTGGATACTTGGAATCCTGTGCGCGTTCCTGGCCCTGAGCACGATCAAGCTCAGATGATCTTCGACCCGCCGCTCCCCCGCGGCGGAGAGATCGCCATTGTGGGTCTCGGTCGCAGCGGTCTTGCCGCCACGGAGCTCCTGCGAAGCAGCGGCGCCGATGTTTATGTGTCGGATGCGTCCGACACAGCGTCGGTTCGGGAAGCTGCTGAACGCGCGGTGCAGATGGGTGCCTCGGTGGACGCGGGGAAGCATGACCTGGACAGGATCTCGCGCTCTGCGATGGTCGTAGTCAGTCCCGGCATCAGCCCGGCTGCACCTCCGGTAAAGATCGCAGCATCCCGCGGTGTCCCTATTGTCAGCGAAATCGAGATTGGGCTGCGCGCGCTGCGAAAGGTGAAGTACATCGCTGTAACGGGCACCAATGGAAAGAGCACGACGACGGCGCTGATTGCGCACCTGCTTCGCGGGCTGGGTCGGAAGGCGGTCGAAGCGGGGAATATCGGAACCCCGCTCAGCAGCTACGCCATGTCAGCGAACCCGCCGGAGTGGATTGCCCTGGAGATGTCATCCTTTCAGCTCCACGATACGCCGTCGATCGATCCTGAGGTCGGTGTACTCACGAATCTCTCCCCCGATCATCTCGACAGATATGGTTCGGTGCAGGAGTACTACGCCGACAAGGCGTTGCTCTTCAGGAATGCATCGGACCGCTCCAGGTGGGTGATCAACGGCGACGACCCGGAAGTTTCGAAAATGGTGCAGGGAGTCGCAGGCCGCGTGTACAGGTTCAGCCTGCGTGGTCCCGCCGATGCTTTTCTGCGGCGCGGGGAGGGTGGCGGAGAGATCGTCCTCAACGGAGAAACTGTTCTGAACGCTGCCCACCTTCCGGTTATTGGGGATCACAATGTTGCGAATGTTCTGGCAGCACTGCTGGCGGTCACCGCTGCCGGTCCGGAATTTCAGGGGGCGGCCGCACTCCGGGTGCTTGGCGATTCTCTCGGAAGCTTTCGCGGGCTTCCGCACCGGCTGGAGGTGGTCGCCGAAAAGAATGGCGTGCTCTGGATAAATGACTCCAAGGCCACGAATGTCAGCTCGACGATGGTAGCTGTTCAGAGCATGAAGCGGCCGTTCGTGCTGCTGCTGGGAGGAAAGCACAAAGGGGAATCGTATGCGTCGCTCGCGGGCC
>JAKFCC010000236.1:0-15508 GCA_036676795.1 Gemmatimonadota bacterium | reverse complement strand
ATGCGCCACGATACAGCAGGAGTGAGCCAGCGCGGTGAGGATACGGACCCTGATGCCAAGCTCGATTGGGGTCGGGACGATCACTACGTCGGCCCTTTCAAGCTCTTCATCCGCTGGATACACGGGTCCCATGATTCTTACCGAGGGTCGGGCCAGTTTTTCCTTCAGGGATCGAGGCAGTGTGTCGTAGAAGCCTCCAACTATACGAACCTCCAACGCACCCTCCGGAAGGTTCTTCTCGAGCCTTGGGAGTATTTCCTCTGCGAGACTCTGCAACCCCGTGAGTGTCGCGATCCCCTTCAAGTGTCCGATGTGCAGTATCCGGATCTTCCCTGGCTCCGGATCGCTGCGGCGGCGTTCGCCCGGATCCAGGACGGGTGTGCGGAAGTACTCACAGGTTGTACCTGAGGTGCTCATCTCGTGTGCGTGATGCGCTGCAAATGCTCCACACCTGCTGGCATTGCGAAGCAGTTGCTTCATTGCGTGTCGTTGCAGGGCCGGCAATACTCTGTCCTCGACACGGTGCCGCAATGAGGGACGCGTCGCCGTGGCGGGTCCCTGCCCAGCAAGAAATGCCCTGCGAAAACGAATCGGAAGGTCGGCCGGATCCCCGACTGCGACCACTATTGGGCATGATCGAATTCCATACACACTGGCGGCTGCAGCCCAGTGGTAACAGAAGACCACATCAGGACGAGCAGCGGCGATCCATTCTTTCACGCGGTCCCGCTCGCGAAGGGCCGGAAATGCGATGCTTATCGGGAAAGCACCACGCAGCTCGATGATGCGACCCAGGATACTCCTTCTGGACCTGGACTCGAGAGTCGTGGTCGGTACTCCGTTCGCACTGAACTCGGCGATCTGGGCTGCGGCCGGATCTGTCCCGGCTGCTGGAGCAGTAAGTGAAAGGAGACTTACATCGTGCCCCGCCTCCCTGAGCGATCGAATTACCGCGTATGCCGTCAGGTCACCGCCGCCATGGAATAGGTGCGGGACGGTTTCGGTGATTACGCCTACCTTCACGAAACTCTCGTACCGGTCATGACGAAATCAGGCATCCCAGAATGTACAGGCACATATGGGGCGTACAAAGCCCAATATGTGATGCCGCAAGACCGCTCCCCGCCATCATTTCCGGCTTTGCCGCGAGTACAGTGAATGACTAAGATTCGATCTTCATGCGCACAATTGGTGAGGCCGGTCGACGCACAATGAGGATCCCGGTCCGGGGAATGGTCGTGCGCCTTCTGCGGCCGCTTGCCACTCCCCTGATAGCAGCCGAATATCTGCGGCTGCTTTTTCGAAATCGCCGGGCGATTGCTGCAGCCGATGTAGTCTTCCCGGTCTGGTTCTGGAGCTTTGGACACCACGCGACAGACCCTCACCTCGCTCTCCTGAAGAATCCCGGGAAAAAGGTGCTTCTTCTGGTCAGCGACTATGGGGATACCAACAGACACCTGGTGAACTCTTTCGCACCGCACCTCTCGATCGCCTACATGCGGCATTCACGCTTCGCACGATTCCTCTGGACGGATCTTGCGGGTACTGTGCGAACCGGCTCGATCAAACGAGGAACACTTTCATTCTTCCTGAGAATCACGGGCGCACGGGCAAGCGTGATCGACGAAATTTTCGAACGTGGGCCCAGAGTTTCCGGCCTGTACCTCGTGGACTACATGCGCCTGCTAAAGGAGAGACCGGACCTCAGGCCCGTGCCCCCTGCCGAGTCGATCAACCAGTTTCGCGCTGTTCTGCAAACCGGGCACGCTGATCTGGCGAACTCCTGGTTTGTGGGCATTTATCTGCGGAAGAAATACAGTGCGCGGGACGACATCCGGGACGCGCCCATGCATTCCTTCACCGAGGCGATTGCGGAAATCACGGCCCGGGGCGGAAAGGTGTTTCTCGGTGGCGACACTGACGGCATCAGCTCGTTTGCCGGTGATGGCGTTTACACCTACTCCGACTTCGATGCACCAAGGGATCTGGCCGACCTCTATTTCCTGACCCAGTCACGCTTCGTTATCGGCGGCCACAGCGGGCCGCTCGCCGTCGCTACTGCGTTCGACCGCCCCTTTCTCGTCACGAACTGCGCGTTTTATTACCTCTCCGGCTACCTCGCCACGCAACGGGTGATCTACAAGGAGCTTCGTCGCAGCGAAACCCGAGAACCCATACCGGCTGACGAACTGTTCAGGGAGCCAATCGTTTCCTTTTCGGAGCAGGCAGAGTTCGACGCAGCGGGCCTGACTGTGGTCGCTAACAGTCCGGGCGATGTCAGGGCAGCCACCGTCGAAATGTTCGAGCTGCTTGACGGCCATATTGCGGCGGACACCGACCTCGTCGACCGGTACCGCAGCCTACTTCCGCGCGACAGCGTGGCTTACAATTCAGATTGCCGTCCAGCGGCCGTCTACCTTCAGAACCTGAAATGGCAGTAATTGTCGCAACCCCGGATTTACACTGTGGTCGGTAAGCGTCCACGCGTTGTCGTCCTCGGTGAAAAACCGCAGGGAGCGACCTGGCTTCGATACCTGGTCGACAGCAACCGGTTTGACATCATCGCAGGCGTGCCGAGGTTCGGCGGAGTCACCTGGTGGGGTACCGACGAGTTCGAGCAGGTGCTTCGCGAGAACAACATCCCTGTGGTGCGTCGCGCTCAGCTGCGAGACCTCGAGTATGACATCATCTGGTCGCTCATGTACGGTTTTGTAATCGAGGCAGACCTTATCAAGAAAGCACACTGGTTCGGCCTCAACCTCCATGAATCCCCGCTTCCACGCTACAGGGGATGCAACGGGTACACCCACGCGATTCTGGAAGACGCGCCGGACTATGGAACAACTTTTCAGTTTCTCGCGCCCGACCTGGACGCAGGCGCGATCATCGATCGCGAGATTTTCGAGATCGCACCTGGCGAAACATCCAAGGAGCTGTACATCCGCACAATCGAGTACTCGAACCGTGTCTTCCTGCGGAACATCGAGTCGGTAGCAGCCAGGCAGGTCACAGGAACCGTGAATCGGGTTGAGGACGAGCCTATTCGCCCGCGCTCCTCGCTGGTCGCGCTGAAACCGGTCGACCTCGATACGATACCCGATCTCACCGCACTGTATCGCCATGCGCGGGCACTGGATTTCGTCCCTTTCGAGCCGGCCTACAGCGACGTGAACGGCAGCCGCTTCTATTGGTTCGTCGAGGGCAGCGCGGCACGCACTCGCCACCCGGAAGCCGAATCGATTGCGGTTTCGGCCCCGCGCGAAGCCGCCGCCCTCCTCGACGCAGGTCGCACATTCAGAATCGGCGGTTTCAGGCGCGACCTGATCGCCATGGATGCGGAGTTGTATCGCGAGAAGTATCCCTGCCTGGTTCCGAAATACTCATGGCTCGAGTCAAATGGAAATTGAGTTCTTCCCGGAATCCAGCCGAAAACCGTCGGAACGCAAGCACCTCGCGGAGGCAGCCAATGTGCCCGCCGGAAGCGACTACTTCCGCTATGGGCGGGACTACTTCGACAACCCGGCGCTTGCAGTGGGATACGGCCGGTACGCGTACGACGGCCGGTATGCACCGGTGGCCGCCCGCATGATGGCCCATTACGACCTGAAACCAGGCATGAGCGTGCTCGAGATCGGGGCCGCAAAGGGATTCATGCTTGTCGAGTTCCAGAAACTGGGAATGAAAGTCGCCGGCATCGACGCGAGCGAGTACGCCGTAGCAAACGCACACCCGGATCTCGCGGGCAAGGTCCAGCTCGGAGATGCTGCGAGCCTCGCTTTTGGAGACCGCGCATTCGATTTTGTATACGGGAAGGAAGTCCTGCCGCACATTCCGGAGCGCAACATTCGCAAGGCCCTCACCGAATGCATTCGGGTATCACAGGGCAAGCTGTTCTTTGAGATCCAGTGCGGCCGGTCTCCAGGAGAGCTTGCCGCAATGAAGAAGTGGGATGCAACGCACGAGATTGTTCAGACCCCTGAGTGGTGGAACGCGCTTCTCTCGGAAGTGCGCTACCCCGGGGACGTTCATTACAAGGTCCTGATTCCGGATCACCTGTCGGAGACTGCTTGAGTAAAACTGTTCTGGTTACCGGAGGAGCGGGATATGTCGGGAGCTGCCTGATTCCCCGGCTTCTCGATGAAGGATACGACGTCCGCGCCATCGATCTCTTTCTGTACGGTGAGACGCTTCCCGCGCACGAGCGACTCCAGCTGGTTCGTGCAGACATCCGTGACACGGATGCCCTGAGCGCCGCTCTCGCCGGGTGTGACAGTGTCATTCACCTCGCATGCATCTCGAATGATCCCAGTTTCGAGCTGAATCCGGAGTTGGGAAGATCCATAAACCTCGACGCATTCACGCCCCTGGTGGAAATGTCACGCGCGGCCGGTGTGGAACGGTTCATCTACGCTTCCTCCTCGAGCGTTTACGGCGTGAAAGCCGTTGACAATGTCACTGAAGACATGCCGCTCGAACCGCTGACGGATTACTCCCGCTACAAGGCAATGTGCGAGGATATACTCGCGAAGTACGATTCTCCGGACTTTGCGACGGTCACGATCCGCCCTGCCACCGTGTGCGGATATTCACCAAGGCAGCGGCTCGACGTGATCGTCAACATCCTCACGAACCACGCAGTGAACACGGGAAAGATCAAGGTGTTCGGCGGCGACCAGAAGCGGCCCAACCTTCACATGAGCGACATGGTGGATGTGTACGCCCTCATGATGAAGCTTCCAGCGGAAGCGATACGCGGCCGCATCTACAACGTCGGAGCCGACAACCACACAGTCAGGGAGCTTGCGGAACAAGTTCGCAGCGTCGTCGGAAATGACGTGACCCTCGAGACGGTGCCCACCGACGACAACCGCTCCTACCACATTTCGTCTGCACGGATTCGCGAGGAGCTGGGCTTCCGGCCGTCGAGAACCATCATGGACGCAGTCAGGGACCTCGTCGAGGCATTCGACAGCGGACTTCTTCCCGGCTCCATGACCGACTCGCGCTACTTCAACATAAAGCGAATGCAGGAAGTCGATCTCCGATGAGCGAGACCATCCCGTACGTTGAGCTCGGTATTCCGGATGGCCCAGAGATGGACGCCATCAGGACTGCCGTGGACCGGGTTCTCCGTAGCGGGCAGTTCATCCTCGGCGAGGAAGTGGAGCGTTTCGAGGATGAATTCCGGCAGGTGGCAGGGACGAAATTCGCGATCGGGATCGACAACGGGACCAGCGCCCTGTCGCTCGCGCTGAAGGCACACGGAGTTCGCCCCGGCGACGAGGTAATTACAGTCCCGAACTCGTTCCTGGCTTCGGCATCGTGCATAGCACTCATCGGGGCGAAGCCGGTGTTTGTGGATGTGGGCGACGATTACCTGATGGATCCAAATCTGATCGAGGCCGCCGTGACACCGCGCACACGCGCAATTCTCCCGGTGCATCTCACAGGTGCCCCCGCGGACATGGATGCCATAAATGCAATCGCGGCTAAGCATGGCCTCGCTGTCGTGGAGGACGCCGCCCAGGCAGTGGGCGCCAGATATGCGAATCGACAGGTAGGCTCGCTCGGCTCGTCGGCCGCCTTCAGCTTTCATCCATTGAAGAACCTCGCCGCAGCCGGGGATGCGGGAATGGTTACCACCAACGATGAGTCCGTCGCTTCCTACGTCAGGCAGGCGCGCAATCATGGACTGCGCAACCGAAATCAGTGTGACTACTGGAGCGGAAACTGCCGCCTCGACGCTCTTCAGGCGGCAATACTCGGGGCCAGGCTCCCCTATCTCCCGGCATCGAACGAAGCTCGCCGGCATCACGCCGCGGCATATGCGCGCGACCTCGCGGGAGTCGTTGCCGTGCCGCGCGTGGACAACCCCGGGTCACACGCCGTGTTTCACACGTTCGTGATCCAGGCCGAGCGGCGGGATGATCTTCAGAAGTTCCTCGCCAGCCGGGAAATTGGGACCGCAATTCACTACCCCATTCCCATTCACCTTCAGGCGGCGGCTGCTGACCTTGGTCATCGGCAGGGAGCGTTCCCGGTTACTGAGCGCCAGGCTGATCGAATTCTCAGCCTTCCGATCTCACCGCGCCTGCGGCCAGATCAGCGCGACCGTGTGATCGCGGCCGTCCATTCCTTTTACAACGACACCCCTTGAAAGCAATCGTAACGGGAGGGGCGGGCTTCATCGGATCACACCTTGTCGACGCCCTGCTCGCCGCCAGCTATGAAGTCGTAGTTCTGGACAACTACTCCACGGGCCGTCCGCAGAATCTTGCACACGCGTCGGCGAACCCGGCTCTCCGCATAATTCAATGTGATATCGTCTCTGACGACATTACTCCGCATTTCAAGGGAGTCGACCATGTCTTTCACCTGGCTGCTCTCGCCGACATAGTTCCGTCTGTTCAAAACCCGCTCGTGTACCACCGGGCGAATGTGGATGGCACAGTCGCCGTGCTGGAAGCTGCCAGAAACTCAGGCGTGAAGAAATTGGTGTACGCCGCGTCGTCCTCCTGTTACGGAATTCCGGATGAGTACCCTACCCCTGAAAGCGCGCCTGCCCGCCCGCAGTATCCTTACGCTCTCACGAAATGGGTTGCCGAGCAGTACGTGCTGCACTGGGGCACACTGTACAGGATGCCTGTCGCTTCGCTCCGGCTGTTCAATGTTTATGGACCGCGAAGCCGTACCTCGGGAACATACGGAGCAGTGTTTGGCGTTTTCCTCGCACAGAAGATCGCGGGCAAGCCATACACGGTAGTGGGCGATGGCGAGCAAACCAGAGACTTCGTCTTCGTCACTGACGTAGCTGCGGCATTCCTGGCGGCTGCACAGTCACCTGCCAGCGACATGGTGATCAACATTGGAACGGGCAAGGCTCAAAGCATCAACAGCCTTGTAAAAATGCTGGGGGGTGAAGTTATCTACGTCCCGAAAAGACCGGGCGAGCCAGACTGCACCCTGGCCGATGCGCAGCGCGCCAAAAAGCTGCTGGAGTGGACACCCCGAGTTTCCTTTGAGCAGGGAGTCAGGGAGATGCTCGCGAACATCGACTACTGGCGCGAAGCTCCTGTATGGACGCCCGATACCATTTCAGCTGCGACGAGCGACTGGTTCAAGTATCTCGGCAGGCACGACTGATACCCGCTACCGCTTCGCCCTCAGGTACATGCTTGCTGCATGGCAGATCGCGAGGTGGGCGTCCTCGATAATTCCGTAATCGTCGCTGGCAACGACCAGCGATATGTCAGCGCTCTTCCGTGCCTCACCCCCACCCATGCCGAGGAGCGCGGCCGCTCGCAGCCCCAGCTTCTTCGCCGCTGAAAGAGCTGCAAGGATATTGGGTGAATTGCCGCTCGCGGACAGCACGACCAGCAAGTCTCCCTCCCCTGCACATGTTTCGAGCTGGCTCGCAAACACTCGCTCATATCCCTCGTCATTTGCAATCGCCGACATCACCGCCGAGTTGTCGGCCAGCGCGGTGAACACCGTGCGGCCTGCCCCGCGAACCTTGATGGTCTTGATCAGGTCGTTGACGAAATGGCTCGCAGTGGCAGCGCTTCCACCATTGCCCGCGATGAAGACGTTTCCGCCTCGTGCAATGGCGGAGTCGAGTTCCGCACAGAAGTCAGCGACATCAGCGTCGCTGACCCGGGAAAGTACTGAGCTCAGAACGCGGAGGTACTCCCCCGCCGGCTTTTGGGAAGTCATGCCTGGAAGGTTGCGGTCAGCATATGGCAGGATGAACGGCGCCAGATTTTCATTAGCGCCAAAGATAGGACATTCCAGCGCAAAATGGGGCGATTGCCCCATATGAGTTGTGTCACATCCGGCCCAAGGGTTTTAACTTCCCTACACCCATGACCACTTCATCCAATGGATTCGAGCTTGCTGCCGTCTCAGAGCGGGTAAGCGAGCGCAGGAGGGCCGGCGACAGGATAGTGCACTGTCATGGCGTCTACGACCTCATGCACATCGGCCACGTGCGCCATCTGGAAGCAGCGAGGCGCGAAGGCGACTTCCTGGTCGTCACAATAACTCCCGATCGTTTCGTCAACAAAGGCCCGGACCGCCCCGCATTCAATGAGGTCCTGCGGGCCGAAATGCTCAGCGCTCTCGGATGCGTGGATGCCGTGGCCATCAACGAATGGCCGACGGCGGTCGAAGCGATCCAGCTCCTCAAGCCCGATGTCTACATCAAGGGCAAGGAGTACGAGAATCCGGAAAATGACATCACCGCCAAGATCAGGGATGAAGCGGAGGCGGTTCAGTCCGTGGGTGGAAAGATTCATTTCACCGACGAGATCACCTTCAGCTCTTCCAAGCTGCTGAATTCGCACTTTCCCATTTACTCCAACGAAGCCGCGTCCTTCCTCGCGGAAATGCGCCGTCGGTACTCGGCTGACGACGTGGTCGAACGCCTCAAGAGCCTTCGTTCCCTCAAGGTGCTGGTCATCGGCGACACGATCATCGATGAATATGTTTTTTGCCGTCCGTACGGGATGGGGTCCAAGTCTGCTGCAATAGCAGCGCAGTTCATTCGAACCGAGCAGTATGCGGGCGGCGCACTTGCGATTGCCAATCACCTGGCGGGCTTCTGCGACCGGGTTGACCTCGTGAGCTCACTCGGGGCCACCGATTCGCGCGAGGAATTCATTGCTGGCCACCTGAAGAAGAATATTTCCGCCAAGTGGTTCATGCGCAGTGACGGGCCGACGATCGTGAAGCGCCGCTACGTCAGCCACTTCATGGCGACGAAGTTGTTCGAGATCTCGGACTTCAATGCAGCGCCAGTCACGGGAGCGCTGGCTGCGGAAGTTGTCGCACATCTCGAGCAGACGCTTTCGCAATACGATCTCGTCGTCGTGGGAGATTTCGGCCACGGCTTCATGTCCAGCGAGATCCGCAACACGCTGTCCGCAAATTCACCTTTCCTTGCGGTGAACGCGCAGCTAAACAGCATAAATACCGGGTACAACTTCGTAACGCAGTACAGGAAGTGCGACTACGTCTGCATCGACGAAGAAGAAGCGCGCATGGCAATGCGCGACAGGTATGGGCCGCTCGAGGACATCGTGCTTGGCCTGCACAAGGCTCTGGGCTGCCAGATTGTGACCGTCACGCGGGGTGTTCATGGCTCGCTCACATACACGGACAAGGACGGCTTTGTAGCTGCCCCGATATTGTCCGGGCAGGTAGTTGACACAATCGGCGCCGGAGACGCATTCCTCTCGATCACCGCGGCCTGCGCGAGCAGGCATTTTCCGCCGGACCTTATTGGCCTGATCGGGAATGCAGTTGGCGCACTCGCTGTGCGGATCATGGGAAACAAGGAGTCGGTAGAGTTTCCCGCGCTGGGGAAGTTCCTGACTTCGATGCTGCGCTAGTTAAAGCTCGATTCTGACGGTTGCAAAATCGTCCAGAGTCTTGCGATGTGACACTGCGAGGATCAGCGTGTTCGGAAGTGTTCTCCGGATATTTGCCAGGACTTCCGCTTCAGTGTCGACATCCAGATTGGAGGTAGCTTCGTCCAGCAGGAGAACACTGGGCGCCCGCAACAGCGCGCGGGCAATTGAGAGGCGCTGCTTCTGACCCGCCGAGATCCCTTCTCCGCCCTCTGTCAGCCGGTGATCAAGCCCGCCCGGCAGCTCCTGCACGAAGCCTGCGGCGGAAGCCGCGAGAGCATCTGCTATAGTTGCATCTGAAATTCGCGCGTGCCTGTCGCCAATCAGGATATTGTCGCGCACCGTGCCGTCGATAAGAAAAGGATCGGCGCCGGAGTAGCCCAGGCTGCCGCGCAGGAGCTCAGGGTCGAGGGTTTCTATGGGAATCCCATCCCAGTGCACCTTGCCGCTCCGCATCGGAACCAGTCCAATCAGGGTCATCAGGAGCGTCGTCTTTCCGCTGCCGGAGTCTCCGGTGATGAGGACAAAATCCCCCGGTCCTGCCGAAAACGTCACGTCGCTCTTTAGAGCTGACGACCTTCCGATTTCAAGATGAGAAGCCTGGAGGGAGGTGACAGTCCGAGTGCCGGCAGGTGCCGCAGGAGCCCACACCTGTATGGGACTCTCGGGAACCAGCGACAGAAGCTCCTCGACGTACGGCCTGGCGAAATTGATGTTGCCCGTCGCAGTCACCGCCTGCCCGACTTTTGTGCCAAAGCGCGCAGCGAGATAGACGAAGGGCACAAGGATGTCGGCTCCAACTCGTCCCCCCTGCCTCGATGCGACAACTATCGCGCACACAAGGATCACTCCCACGAATTGCGGCCACGCCGAGTTCAGGCTCGTAAGCGCGATGTACTTCTTGTAATCCGTATAGGCCTGGTTGTTCAGGACTTTGAGGCGATCGCTCTCCACGACTGTGCGGCCCGTGATCCAGAGGAACTCCCTGTTCCTGAACGCGCGAACCAGTCCCTGCTGGAATGTGGCGACTGATCGGTACACAGCACCGGAATGCTTTTGGTATCCCGTCCGGGTGAAGATCAGTGGAATTGCGAAGACGACAAAAACCACAACGGTGACCACTGTCAGGTATCCCGACATCCGGATGAGGCCCAGAAGTGTTATCAGTACCGCCCCGAGAGACGCGATAAGCGCGGCAAAGCCGGCCAGATAGCTGCCGGACCTTGGAATGCCGGTGCCCATCAATGCGCTTACCTGCGCAACAGGAATTCGGCCGGCCCCGGGACTTGCCAGCATCTCGGTCAGCCGGTTTCGCAGGGATGCGCCGGACGACTCATAGCTGATGGATGTGGCTGTCGAAGAGAGGAACAGGACAAAAGCCTGAAGGGCTCCGGTCAGCAGCAGGAAAAGCGTCGGATGGCTGATGACCGGAAAAAACTGTCCTCCGACAGGTGGAGGCGGAATTATTCCGCGCGCGGCGAGAAAACCGGCGATCGCGTACCCAAAGACAATTTCCAGCAACCCGGCAGTCAATCCGATCGGGATGGTACTAAGGAGCCAGAACGCTGGTTTCCGGCCGCCTACCCTCACCAATCGAATCAGCAGGTTTAGTTTCGAGGATGTCTTCAGGGCCACCTGGGGTTGCGGTTGTCGAGCTTAAACTTAATGTGCCCCGAGATTTCCGCCCATCTTACAGCAACGGCGCCAATGCCTGAAGGAACCAATTGAGCTGGTTGTCAGTGTTCGTCAGCCACAACTTCCCACACTACCTGCAGAACGCTGTGCAGTCGTGTCGGCTGCTCTATCCTGAAGCAAAGATACTCGTTGTGGACAACGCCTCCTCACGACCTGCCATGGCAGGGCTGCTCGATCGTCTCGAGTCTGAGTCGTCGGTGGCGGTCATCCGCCGCGAGTCAAACCAGAGCGAGAGGAAGGCAGGCTCTCTCCACGCAGGCTACAATGCCGCTATCGAGTACGCCCTGCAAGGCGACTTCGAGTTTGTCCATTTCGCTAATGACGATGTGCAGTTCGTTTATCGCAACGATCAGCTTCTGGAAACCCTCCGAAAGATCTACGAGGTTGCCCCCGGAACCGCGGGTATCCACTCGACCTTTGCGAAGCGGCTATCGCCACTTGCCCACCGACTGGTTCCATTGCCGGGTGTGCCCGCTTCGCTGGATACGGCGTACGCAGTGTCCGACAACGGCTTCGTTTCCGTGAAATTCCTTAAGGAGACCGGATTTCGGTTCCTCGCAAGCGAAGGTGACAGCTCTGCGCGCGCGGCAGGAATGGGTTATCACGCCTGCCAGCTGCATCGCCCTGTCCTCGCATTCGTTCCCTGGGTTGCAGCGAGGGTCGGCAGCAGAGTGGTTGGCCGCGAGTTCCCGCCGCCCCGGGACTTGTACCTCAAGCCGATCACGGGCGAGGCCGCCCGGCAAATGGACCGTACGCCCCCCGGGGAGATTCCCACCTACGACGATTGGTGCCGGCCGTGGGGATGGAATGCCCTGACGCCATACTGGGCGACGGCTCCAAGTCTGGAATATGTCGAGCTCTGCGCAAAGCACGTTCGACGCGTGGGCCGGAGCGGATTGCCGCATTTCATCGATGAGAACGGGCGCGTTTCCCTGCGCGCTGCGCTCGCCGGTATTCATGGTCCCAGTGTTCGGGTGCTTGCTGCGCAGATCCTGAAGGAAGCCGGCCGAAAACTGCTCTCTCAGCCGCGACGGGCAGTCCGGAGAATACGGGGCTGAAACAGAGCGTTGGCGATTAGAGCTTGAGCGCTGCGGCCTGCCAGCCCGCTGCGTCCCTGTCCTCCGAGTAAAACCTGCCGAGGTCAACGGCTACCAGTTCGCCACGCCGGGAAATCGCAAAGCGGTCCATTCCACGTGTTGCCCGGCCACTTATGAAGCTGCCGTCCGGACGATACTTCGAGTTGTGCTTGGGGCACTGAAAGCGTCCCGCCTCGGGTTTCCAGCGAAGCGCCGTGTTCTGGTGCGGGCAGGCCAGCGAAAAAGCGTATACCATGTTCTGCCAGCGCATGATGATCACGTCATTTCTGGCATCGATGAATGCTCCGTCACTAGCCGGAATTTCATACTCGATGGTTTCAGACAACGGGTCCACGCGCATCGGCACGAGGAGAACCGGTGCAAGGCCAAGTAACCGTTTGACGAATTCCCGCCGGCCGGTCTGGATGCCGCAACCCTCGCATTCCCTTCCCTTCACACATTCCTCAGCGCAATACCGGCGAGGATCGTCGCGACCCACAGGATCTGGCTCAGCCTGGCGGTCATGGCAAGCGGGCGCCACGAATGCTCACCCGGAGTATCCTGCATCTGAATCCTGAGCCGCTTTTCTACCTGCATGATGGCCAGTCCATTGCCCAGCAGCAGCGCGATCAGCACCAGCTTGGTGCGAAAGATCGGAGACTGGGCGAGCGCTTCGACGTCGGCCAGAAAGAGCAGCACGCCGGCCACGATTACCACGGCGAGAGCCCGGATGACGGAGCGATGAACGAGCACGGCCGACCGCAGGTAGGCAGGTCGGTCCTCCTGCGCACCCACACAGCGCAGTGCGCGCCGGTCCGTGCGAAACGCAGTCCCTGCTGCAATCATGATTGCGCCGAGGTGAACGAAGACCAGCAGTGTCGAGATGACCGGACTGTCCGAATACATCTCGTTCCACGGCGCAGCGAATTGTGCCAGGCGGTCAAGCACTGTCAGGTCGATCCGCGGCGGTGAGTCAACGATTGAAGATCCACATCATCGCAGCGCTCGCGGCGGCGACGCCAATGGATCCGATGGCAACCCTGCGATGCCTGCGCGCGTAGTCCGGTGTTTCCTCGAGCGCGCGGCGTCCCATTATCCCCGTTGCGACGAATCCGGCGTCCGCCGCAAGCATCATTGCCGCGTGCGTGATTCTCAGCTTCCTGTTGTGCGAGTCGCCCCTGTTCTCGTACAGCAGCATTGGGCCAGTCACACTGTTGGCCAAGAAGAGGGTGCCAACCCCGATGGCAGTTGCGAGGTGCGCATTGCGCAGGGTCCCGTTCACGCTCTCGGTGCGGCGCCCGAAGTAAACGTCTTCCTTTTGCTCGAGCAGCTCCGAGCCCATCACATACTGCGCAGCAAACAGGGGAACGATGAAGTAGCTCCCGATCCGGTGCGCCCGGAATTTCCAGGCGTAGGAATCACTGATGGCGACAGTCCTGGGGCGCGTGCGCGCCCCAGTGGAATCCTCGACAGGCGCCGGCGCGATTCCCACTCGAGCATCGAGCCCTTCGGCTGGCATCGCGGGCGCCGCAGCCGAATCGACTACTGCGGCGGCAGCGAGCAGGCAGAGCGCGTGAATCACTGGACGGTTATCTGCCCATTCATCCCCGCATGCAGAGTGCACTGAAAGGGGAAGTTGCCGGCCGTGCCGAAAACGCGCGAGTTACTGCCGCTGGAATGATTCCCGATGTTGCTCAGCCCGGAACCTGCCGCAAAGGTGACGTTGTGCTCGATTCCTGATCCATTGGTGAATGTCACCGAGGCCCCTCGTGTCACCGTGAGGGAAGTCGGGTCGAATGTGGCCTCCCGCAGGCATATCGATCCGGACGGGCATGCGCCTGAGCCCCCGGTTCCGCCGGTGCCACCCGTTCCCCCTGTTCCACCGGTGCCGCCGGTACCCGGGCCCGCCGGTCCACCCCCGCCGCCCCCGCACGCATACAACACTCCGAGACAAAACACGGCTCTTACAAGACCAGATCTCATGGTTACCCCGCTGGTGAGAGGATGCGCACTCCCTGCTTGCAATGCGGTGTGCGCATCCTAGCTTACCTGAGACACCCTGCCGGCGTCTTGCAAATGGGTGACAGGTTTGGATGAAACGGGCATGAGGTCGAACAGCAGAGCTACCGAGAACCGGGAGGCGGCTTGGTTCGAAAGCGGGACAGCGATTCACTAACGGTGAAAATTCCGGCGTCCTCGGTGAGCGTTCCCGGGTTCACCTTCACGCTCGGTGTGCATCCGCCTGGCGCGCAGATCCCCAGGCACACACACAGCTCCCCAACCATGTGTTACGTGCTGCGCGGACGTTTTCGTGAACACAGCGCCGGACGTGTTACCGAGTGCGTATCGGAAACGCTGAAGATCATGCCGGCGGAGGAGGTGCACTGGAACTCTTTCGGTGACACATCCACACAGGGACTTCGCATAGAGGTGGATCGCCAGCAGTTTGCGGACTCGGCCGGGATCCTGGCCATGCTGGACACGCAGCTTGTGTTTCAGCGACCGGCCGCGGGCGAGCTGGCCCGGCAGACGATCATGGAGCTGCGGGATGGTGGTCCCACTTCACTTATTGCGGCCGAGGGACTCGCGCTGCAGATGATTGCGGAGCTGGCCCGGGAGGCGGCCCCCAGGAATTCGAGGGCTGTGCCGCAGTGGATGCGAATTGCAGACGAGCTCATTCGAGAGTCGGTGCATCGCTCATACACGATCGCTGAGATTGCGGCCGCGGCTGGTGTTTCGGCCACGACGCTGGCGCGGGGGTACCGCAGCACCTACGGGTGTACGGTTGGCGAGCGGATCCGGAAGTTGAGGATCGAGGCAGCGGCCCGGGCTCTTGTCGAGACCGATGCAACGTTGAGTGTGGTAGCGTTGTCGGCCGGTTTCTATGACCAGAGCCATTTCAGCAATGTATTCCGGAAGCACATGGGGATAACACCTTCGGACTACCGGTCGCGGCTGACGTAGTCAGCGATTCGCGGTAGGTGGTGAAGAGGGCGTGCAACAAAAAGAGCCCCTGTCGTAAGACAGGGGCTCTTAGAGGTGCCGGCGACGGCCTACTCTCCCGCGACCTCTCGGTCGGAGTACCATCGGCGCTGTAGGGCTTAACGCTTGTGTTCGGAATGGGAACAGGTGTGGCCCCTACGCTCTAGTCGCCAGCGATAGATGTATCGCTAAAATGACTTCGGATTGTAGTAGTGATCGTATGATTTTTCAAATCAACTCGTTAGATCGTGCAGTTCTGTTTGTGAGGTTTCTCGAAAGAAACCAAAAAAGAGATCAAGCCTCACGGGCGATGAGGATCACTCGGCTTGGAATAGTTTGCACTACGTC
>JAKFCC010000235.1:0-3405 GCA_036676795.1 Gemmatimonadota bacterium | reverse complement strand
CAGTTCCGCTGATACCCGTAGACGGCTGCAGCAAGGGCATAGCTCACCGTTGGGATGCACAGGAGCCAGAAGGACCAGCTCACGGCGCACCATGAAATGGCAAAGTGCCACTTTCGGATTTCACGACAGCATCTCCGGCGAGACTGTGACCCGGCCTACCTGCCCGTACTCCGAGTGATAGGTAATCGCCGTCACCTGGCGGTCTGCGATCCACCCTCCCCGCGCTGCATAGGCGTCCCGAGCCGCCAGCGTCGGATGCTGGATCACCGTAATCCCTGAGTGCTCCTTTTCCTCTACGTGGTGCCGGTGGCCGCAATGGGCGTACCGCTTGGTCGTTTCCCCCCAGACCTTGGGGAACTGCGCGGCAAACAGGATCGGGAGCTGGTCGTTCTTCTTCAAGTGCCCGTGGTGGAAGGCGAGCATGGTCTTGCCGTGCTGGTGGACGTAGTAGGGGAGTTCGGAGTCAATTACCTGTACCCGTGGCTCGTTCTCGTACAGAGCCCGGAACATCACCCGCAGCCACACGGAAGACGCCATGTCGTGGTTGCCCTCTGCCATCAGGACAACCACCGTTTCATGCTTGGCTAGAGCTAGGTCGATCACCCTACGCAGGATGCGTACAGCGGTGGAAACCATCTTGGAGAACCGGCCATCAGAATCGAGGATGTGGCCGTGCTGGGGAGTCACTGGCGCTACGGCGGAATCGTAGTGCAGGAAGTCGCCAAGCTGATTGACGAACCCAACGCGCGAGGAAGGGGATGCGTTGACCATCTGGGCGAAGCAGCCGACAAGCGTAGCCTCCGCGATGCTCAAGTCCCAATCCTCCCCTCCCTCCTTGGCCCATGCCAGCATCCCTACGTGGCTGTCAGTGAGGGTGTAGAGCGTTGCCAACTTGGCATCAGTTGTCGCCTTGAAAGCAACAGCGGGGAGCTTTGGCAAGTCCTGCGCCATCGCCTCATACGCGGCCCGCAGAATCGCGTCTTGGCGGTCCTGATCGGCTGAAGACTTCACCCACTGCCCGCGAGGCTTCCCCTCCTCGTCGTAGTAGGTCGAGACACCCTTGACTTTGAACCCGTCAGGGACGGTGTGGGTCATGTCGTGCTGTGGCGAGTAGCCCTTGCTCGCAGCCCTCGCCTGCACGCGCTGGATGGCGGATCGCAGCGTTTTGGAATCGACCTTCAGCGCCTTGGCTGCGGCACGTTGGGAGCCGTGCTTTTCCACGGCTTCTAGGTACTCCAGCTCCCTTACCGTGGCGTAGCTGGCGAGCTGGGCGTCAATCATTTCAGCTTGTGCACGATCACGGCACCACCGGAATGAGCGTCGATGTCGCAGGCTATTTCTACCGCCCGCTTGGCATCTGCACCGGCCATGAACGCAGCCAGAGCACACGGCCCGCCAGAGCCGACAGCATGGAAACCCCGCTCAATGGGCATTTCAAAGGCGTCCTCACTGACGGCAAACAGTCCGTCAGCCCGCAGGATCAAACCCCCGAAGTTGTCCATCTTCGGGCGGTTTCCCTTCTTGCCGTTGACGTACCACTGAGCCCAAGCAAAAGCGTCCTTGACGTTCCCGGATATGCCGATCAGCTCCCCGTTGTTCCGGTGAACCTTCGTCATGGGGAACCAAGTCCCGCCCTCAGTGCATTGGGACTCGCAGACCATCACGCCTTTCTTGGCGTCGGCCAGGATGGTCGTCATGTCAGATGGAGGTGTCAGGCTTCAGGTGCGTAGCCGGGATGATCCCTTGGTCGCCATCCTCATAGACCAGATGCGCAGCGTTGCCGACCAGTCGCCAACAGGCGACGTAGCTCTGTCCCTGAAACACGGCGGAAGCGGCGCGGTAGTGCGGGGCGACAGATGGGTCCAGCCGATCAAGCACCTGTTGGCTTTTGCATTCGGCACCAGTGAGACGGACGGAATCGTCGCCCTGCCTGGCAACCAGAACTTGGGCAAAGGAAGAACCAGCCGCGCACAGAAGCGCAGCGCCAATCAGAGCGCGCATGGGGAGCCTTTCGGTGGTTTGCCTGGGCTATCTCGGCCAGGCGTCGAGTAACTGCTTGATGTCGTTTACATGCCTGTCGCACCGGCCCGCCAGCTCTCGATGAGCTTCAGCGCCTTGGACAAGTAGCTCTCCGAGTCGATTGGCTCGCTCAGTTGCGGCGGCTGCGGATTCCTCGGCCATTCGCTGGGCACGGATTGCGTTGCGCAACCTGATAACGCCATCCCCAACGCGAGAGTCATCAGCCCGTACAACAGTAGCTCGCCCCACGGCCAGCCTGCGAGCTTCGTCAGCGCGATCTTGGCGACGTTGCTCAAGACGGCGACTTTCGATGTTCGCTTGAGCTTGAGCCGCCTTCCATTCCAGTTTGACGATTCGTTTTCCATCCATTCGGCCTTTCACATAACCCAAGGGACCGAGCGCGAGCAGCGCTACGAGCAGCCATAGCCGCCAATTCAGGAGAAAGGACATGATCTTTCCAAGGGCAGTTAGAACGGGTGTGGTTCGATGCGCTGCAGATGGAGCAGATCAGCCCTTGCACCGCTCGTACTCCTGCTGACGGCGCAAAGTGAGTCCACGTAGTGCCCTACCCTTGAACTTGTCCCAGCGCAGGATTTCCAGGCAGGCGGCCACGTAGTCACCAGCATTGAGCTTGCGGACCAACGTGGAGTCGCAAAAGGCGTTAGGGCCGATGTTGTACGCCAGAGACGTATAGGCGTCGTATTCGTGCTGATGCAGTGGAACGGTGACGCATCGCTTGATGGCACCCTCGTACTTCGCCACATCCTGCAAGGCCCGCTGGACGGCCTTTGGCGGGGTGATGGTGTCTCCCATTCTCACGCCCTCAGTGGTCCCGAAACCAAGCGTAGGAACGTCGCCGGGCACCGGGATGATGGCTTGGTCGGAATACCCCTCGTACCCAACCAGCCCACCGAAAGCGACCGCAGACAGCGACAGGACCGCGACGGCGATCCGGACTCGGCTCACGACTCCACCTGTTTCTGCGCCACGTTGGCAGTGAGGTAGGCCCCAACCGTAGCCACCACCACCGTAGCGAACACTCCCGCTTCGATCTTGCCGAACCAGCAAAGGACGGAGACGGACAGGAGAGAAAGAGTCGCTAGGATGAACTTGCGGGATGCGAGCTTATTCAGCATTCATCCACCCCCGCCACACCGCAAATGGCTTGATTGCCTTCTTCCACGCAAATTCAGCGATCAGAAGGAGGGAGTACAGCGCTGCCAGGACTGCGGCGAAGTCGGCCCAGGAAGTGATGCCGACAGCAGCCCAAACGCTGCCGAGTTTTGAAGCTGCCAAGATGCCCTCTTTTTGATCCGGTGTGAGGTTTGATAGCAAGATGCGCTCTCCATGAGGGCGTAAGGGACCGACAGCGGTAGTCAGTCGCCG
>JAKFCC010000234.1:0-6333 GCA_036676795.1 Gemmatimonadota bacterium | reverse complement strand
TTCGTCGGCTGCCGCAGGAAGATCCTGCCGGACGAACGGTCCATTCTTCGCACGTGGTGCCGGAAATAGGAATCGAACCTACGACCTACGCATTACGAATGCGCCGCTCTACCAACTGAGCTAGCCGGAAAGGGCGCTAGGAACAACAACTTCCGCGCGTGCGACAACGGTAGCCGGACTAGTAAGTGCCTCTGAAGTGCGCAAGTGCTTCAAAGTGCAATTGGGAGCTGGCATCAGCTGCCATCGGGTCTAGTCAACGGGTCGGCGCAGCTGTCGGGTCTAGCCCAGGAGTCGACGTAGTAGCCCCTGAGTCCGGTGGAGTTACTCGGGGCGCTGCAGCGGCAGGAGCAGGAGCTGCCGTCGCACCGGGAGCGCCTTGGGCAGCGACCGCCTCCTCGGAGGCTCGAGCTTCAGGGAATCGGGCATCGAAATGCGGAGTGGCGCCAGCCGCAACGAAGAGAGCCCGGAACTTCGCGATGTAGTAGGAGGTATCAAACTGCCCATAGTCCATTACAGAGACGTTAACGCCATCTTGGTGCGATCCGCGAGAGACAAACCTTGCGAGCGGCTTGAAGAAACTCGCCAGCGGCCTGAATGTCGGGTCGGCAGCCGCAACTTCCGATAGCGCTTTATCCAAGTCGTCCTGCCGATTATTGAACGCGAAGTAGTGCTCGAGGATGCACCGCATGGTGTTGGGCAAGACCCGGCTGTGAACCCGCCCCTCCTTCGCATCGCGCAAGACTAACCACAGGGCGTCGTAGTCGTTCAACAGGTCGCTGGGTGCCATCGGCAATATTTGGCTGTGTGCATCTTTGACGACGCGCAACAACTGGCACTTCTGCCGCGCATCCACTCCTACCCCCTGCCCTATCAGCTTCAATAGCTCGTGCAAGAAAAAAAGGTTGTGAGTCAGAACTATCGATTGGCGAACACCCAAGCCGCTTCGTCCATCCAGCAGTGTTGAATGGATCATGGCCGCAATGTCGTAAATGTAGTTCGCCGACAAGCTCGAGATCGGGTCATCGATGACCACGATTGTCTTGTCCAGCGCGACGGTCTCATTCCCGTCGTGAGACCCCCTCAACAACTCCATGAAGTAAAGGAATGAGATCAGCGTCTTTTCCCCCTCACTGAGCGATTGCAGTGTGCTCTGTGCGACGCCGGGACGCGCCAAGTGGTAGCGAACCCCCTCGCCGTCCACACGCTGAATAGAGAACGACGTGACGCCGATAGCTTCCAGTTGCCGGTTGATTGCAAGGACAGAGGCGTCCGCCCCCGTCTGGCGCCGCTTGAGAGCATTCAGCGCCTGCTGGGCGGCGCGACGACGTTCTTGGGCTGCGGTCTGAGCAGCTGCGTCTAGAGCGCGCTGCGCTTCAATTGGTCCGGACACTGCCTCGTATGCCTCGTAGTGCGGCAGGCGGTCGCGACACAATACTTCCCAGAATTCCTTCTTGATCCGCGCTTCTTCGAGAGCGGGCTCACCCAATCGAGCGTTGAACGCGCTGATTCGCTCGTTGATGCGCTTAATTGCATCGTTAAGATTCGCCGTATTCGATTCCGCTACAGCCACCGGATCACTTGGGTGTTCCAGCTTGCGCTCCATCGCGGCGAGGTTTGACGTCATCTGGGCGTCGAGGAGAGCCCACGCAGCTCGAAAATCGTCGTCCTCGGTGACCCACGGCTCGCGCTCCGCCGTCGTCACTTGACCTCTTATCCGCTCCACCGCAGCAGCGTAATCCTTCAGGCTCCTGGACAGAACGGAGACTTTAGCTTCACGGTCGCCACCCAGCAGCTTGCCAAGCTCCTCCTTGAAGTCGCCGGGAAGCTCTTGCTGACAGAATGGGCACTCTGGGTCATGCGCGAAGGCGGCCCCGCTGCTGACCCAGTCGCTGTTTCCCCATTTTTCGATCAGCCGAGCCAAGCGACTACCGCCCGAGACTTGCACCGGCTCGGACCAAGCGGCTGACTTCTCTAGGACCGCGAGCTCCGATGCGTCCACGGTGACGCTGTCCTTAGCCACCCCGCCCGGCTTGATATCGCTCAGGCGCTCTTCAAGTTCTGACAGAGTCGGGAGTGCAACGCCGGGATCGGTCTGAAATGCGCGGAGTTCCTTGTGAAATTTAGCCTTGTCCTTGAGGCAGCCCTCGAGCAACTTGTTGAACACCTTGCCCTTGTGGGCGAGCATCGCCTCCCAGACCTTCTCCTGACTTGCAGTCAGGGCATTGGCAACTTGGACTTCGGACGTGCTGATGTTGGCTGCGAGCAGTTCTAGTTCTTTCTCAATCTCAGCAACTTGGTCCTCGACGGCTCTTATCTGCCCATCGATTTGGGTGTCGGGCTCACCCAAGGTGAATATCCCCGGCATCCCCTCTTGCTCGCCAATTACTCTTTTGACGAACTCATGGTTGTAGACCAAGCAGCGGAAGGGCCCGGTCCCGGTCGTCTCTACGCGGCAATGCCTCAGGGGATTGTCCGGCCGCCACCATCGGTCGATGACCTCGCCGATCGCCGACTTTCCGGCGCCGTTGATCCCGTAAAAGATCACGGGTTGGTTCGGATTCAAGGCCACCGGGACCGGCTGCACCGGATGGAAGCTCTTGTAGTTATGAATCGAAATTCTCGTGATCACGCGACGGCCCCTGTCATGACCCAGAAATTGAGTGCGCCAGACTTGCTTCACGAACTGTAAGGCTTGCCCCGGACGCGGTGAAGTTCGCCGTCACCCATGAGAGCTCCTCGGCGCCCTTCTAGGGCTTTGCTGGTGGGCTGCGCCACAGGAATGTAGTCTTCGGTCATGACAGAGGCCCACGACCACGTATACGCGCACATCCGCGCCCACTTCCCCGAGCTCTCGGCGAAGACGGATGCTCGCTACATGCGCTACGAGGCGATTGGCGACGACTTCGAGGCGGAAGAGGAAATCTTCACCTACCTGTGGCTCGAGCGCCTCGCGGACATCCTCAATTTCGAGATGACCGCCGGCGTCGATGTTGAAAAATTGACCCCGGTCTTCGAGGCGCTGGTAGACATGCTCGACTGGAACGCCGAGACGCTGAAGTGCATCGATGTCGCGGTTGTCGAGAACCTGTTCTACCAGGTCAAGCCCGCGGCGGCGGAACCATACTGGAACGTGTTTCCTGGTCGATTGCAGGCCCTGTATCTCCGGTTCTTCGGACGTCCGCCCACCGACCCGTCCCGGACCTTCATCGAGACCGACGAGTTCGTTCCCCTTTACGTGCCCCGTGGTTTGCCGTGAGTAGCGCAACTGCCGTGGGCGCGCGCAAAAAATAACGAGCGGACTCCGAGTGACCTGCAGCGAGACCTTACACATCGCCCCGGACCACGCCTGATTAGCTGGCCAGCTAGAGCCGGACTTGATGGCGACTTGATAAATCTTGCGGTCCGACATGACGAAGACCCGCACTTGGCATGACGTTCCTGCTCCGCCGGGCGATCCGTAAGTAAGCTTACTGATTGCTATAGAAGTATTCCGATCACCGCCCCGAAGGCGTCGATGTTCCTGACGACAACCAGCCTCCACGTCAGCCTGACGCAGAAGTAGGGGACCGGCAGCTTGGATTCACGGCGGCGGATTTCTCTTGGCATTTCAGTCGAGCCAGCTCCCGTTTCTTCTGGCTTGTTGTAGAGGCTTCTTAGATGACCTGTGGTAAGGGGCAAAGCGAGCCCTTACCCACCGGCTGGTGGGAGGGCGCCTGCCCCGAACATCCTGTGTTCAAGGGGACCACGACATCACTGCACTAATCTGTTGGGCGAACCGGCGTAGTCGTTGAGGCTTGCCGGGGCCCTCACTGACACCGCTGCAGTGACTCTCCAAGAGAGCGCTAGCACGGCTGGACTTGCGTCAGATCTCTTCTAGTCCCGCTGGTGTCAACCAGCTTTCACTCCACCCCGAACATGGGCAACCCGATAAGGGCGGAGAGCTTCGATGTCGTCGAACGAGCTGAAGAGGCTTCGTCCGGAGCGGGCGGCGAGACGCCCTGAGATTCGATTGATCAGTAGAAGTGGCGCTCGGCGGATTGCCGTGACGCGGGACCATTATAGCGGCGCCGAGCTTCCGCTCTACTTCGCAAAACGAACGTGACCGCTTACACATCCGGAGCGCCGCGCCTGCGCAGTGACCGACGAGCGAGAGACATCGGCACGGACCGTCCACATGCCCTTCAACGCGGCTGGAGCGCAGCTGAGACACGTGATTGATGCCGACCTACCAGAGCGGGGGTGCGTCGCTGCTGAAGGCCCCACAGAGCGTCAGAGAGCATTCGAGTGGTCAGTCATTCAATCGTGCAACTGCAATCGCGAGGTGGGCCGGAGCAAGGTGCGCGTAGCGAAGGGTCATCTTCAGGTCTGCGTGGCCGAGAAGCTCCCGGACACTGTTGAGGTCGACGGACCGCATCACGAGCTTGCTGGCGAAGTGGTGCCGGAGATCGTGGAAGCGGACACCAACGAGTCCAGCGCGCGCGATGAGCGAGCTCCATGCCCGCTTGATGTCCGAGACGGCGAACACCTCCCCGGCACGGTCGTTCTGGGCGCTCCATGCCGTCAGGACACGCGACGCCTCGGCATTCAGTGGGACGTGCCGCGTCCGGCCGCTCTTCGCCTTCTCAGCCCGGACAGTGAGCATCCCGGAGCTCAGGTTGACGTCGTCCCACCGCAGGGACAGGAGTTCACCGCGACGGAGACCGGTATTCATCGCTAGCAGCACCACGGGAGTCACGTGGTCACCGAACCCACCGGGAGGCAGCTCGGGCAGCAGCGCCTTGCCGCACGTCTTCCTCCAGCGATTGCCCGAAGCCCGGGCGGCAACGAGCTTCGCATCACGCGCTGTGAGCGCGGACCTGAGCGACGCCTCTTCGGACGGGCTCAGGTAACGGACGACCTTGCGGGCCTCGACAGGCCGTGACTGCGCGTCCATGACGGGATTGCGGTCGAGCAGGCCCCACTTCACTGCCCGGCTGAGGGCGGCCCTCAAGCACGCCAGATCGCGCGAAGCAGTCGCCTTGCTGACGACCCCACCCGCCCGGGTCTTCTGACTGAGCCGTTCGGTCCACCAGCGGTCAACCCAAGCCGCGTCGATCTCGGTCAGCTGCTTAGACAGGGACCCCGCGAAAGCAGTCCGGACACGCTGGACGTAGCGCGCGCCGTTGCGGAGCTCTGCCCTCGCCCACGGCTCGTAGTGATCGCTCAGGAACGCTGCCAGCGAGCACCTGGGGCGTTCGGGCTTCGCGATGCTAGGGAGCCCTTGCTGGATGACCTCGGCCATCGCCTGAGCAGCGTGGGCGCGCGCTTGATCGATTGAGAGATGACCCAGCGCCCCGAGGGTGCGCCGCTTGCCCCGGGCCCACTCGATGACCCACGCCTTGTGCCCCGAGGGCTGGACCCTGAGCAGCAGACCCTGCACCTGCGTGTCCCGGAGCTCGTAGGGGCGCGCCTGGGGCGCTACAGACGTGACCAGACGCTTGGTGAGCAGTGCGCGCATCGATTCCCCCGGTAAGTGACGTGTAAGTGCACGCTACTGACCCGCGAAAATCGGTGTTCGGATGAGGACCGTCCGCATCCAGCACGGCCGGTTTACAAACCCCTGTAAAAACAAGGCCCCGCATCAGCGGGGCCTCGGGTCTTGGTGCCGGAAATAGGAATCGAACCTACGACCTACGCATTACGAATGCGCCGCTCTACCAACTGAGCTATTCCGGCGAAGGCGCGAATTCTAGGCGTTCGCCGGGGTCCGGGTCAATTTGACGGTTCGGGCGCAGGCCCCGGACGGCGCCCGGTCACGGCACCAGCGAGATCCGCAGCTCCTTGGGCAGGGCGAACACGACGTTTTCCGGCTCGCCTTCCAGGTGCTCGACGTGATCGGCGCCCAGTTCCTTGAGCCGGGCGATCACGCCCTGCACCAGCACTTCCGGGGCCGAGGCGCCGGCGGTGACGCCGATCCGGGTCGCGCCGGCCAGCCAGGCCGGGTCGATGTGCTCGGCGCCGTCGATCAGGTGGGCGGCAGCACCCTGCTTTTCGGCCAGCTCGCGCAGACGGTTGGAATTGGAGCTGTTGACCGAGCCGACCACCAGCACGACCTCGCAGCGGCCGGCCAGCAGGCGCACCGCGTCCTGACGGTTCTGGGTGGCATAGCAGATGTCGTCGTGCTTCGGGCCCTGGATCGCCGGGAAACGCGCCTGCAGCGCCGAGATGATCTCCTTCGTGTCGTCCACCGACAGCGTGGTCTGCGTCGTGAATGCGAGCGCGTCGGGCTGGCTCACCTGCAGCATGGCGACGCCGGCGACGTCCTCGACGAGGTAGATGCGGCCGGCGCCGAAC
>JAKFCC010000233.1:0-4403 GCA_036676795.1 Gemmatimonadota bacterium | reverse complement strand
GACGTGGCTCCATGTATACCCCAGAACGAACGCGGGATACGCGCAGAGCAGGAGTGCCGCGGCGAGAACTGCGAGAAGGGGTGACCTCGGTTTTGCGCGACGACGCATGGTGCGCTCTAACGTCGGAGTTGACCGGCGACCGGCGGAGAGGACCGGAGCGAAGCGAAGGACCGCCGCTGGGCGTCCGTGTCGAACGACCTGTTAGAGCTCACTTGCGCATCCTCCGGGGGTTGTCTGGCGGCGACCGATGGCGACTAAGCCAAGTTGCGCACGCACGATACGCCAGAACGCCGCCTACCCAGAGCGCAACGATCAGCACAGGCACAAAGGCTAGGAGCGTTCCGGCAACCGGTCGGTTAACGCCGGCGAGGAATTGGGGCGGCATGCGGTCGCCCAGGACCACGGCTAGTGCGGTCGCTGCTCCTACGGCGACAAGGACAACACCTGCCAAGAATGCGCGTGACATGGCTTCTGTGAGCTCTAACGTAGAAATGACCGGCGGACAGTAGCCGGCGAAAGCTGGCCGATAGGACGTCCGCGTCGATTGCCGTGTTATGCCTCGCTGCGCAGCTCTGAAACATGACCGTCGTCCCGAACGAGAAAGATCCGCTTAAAGCAATGCTGGATCGGTAGCTTGCCCATCGCAAGCTGATACGAATCGGCGTCCGCCAGCCAATAGTCGTTCAGCAGCGCAAGCCAGACCGGTCGCGGGAGACCACTGCAAATTTCGTTCTTCGTCGCGATACGATCCTCAAGGAGGAGTAGTGCATTCAAGCCGACGTCGGGCGATGAGTACCCGTTTCCGATGAGTCCTACGATTCTCTTCTCAGACTTCCTGCGGTTGATCGCTCTGATGCGCACGGACGCACCCTCAATCACGCGCTCCTCCTCCCTCCCAACCGCCGGCGAGGCAACAATCTCTTGGACCCACGCCGTCAGCTTGGACTTGAACTTTCCGCCGCTTTGCGCGGGCATCTCGACGTGAATGAACAGATCAACGTCGTCGGGGAGAGCTGACCCAAACTTGGCGTTCAGCTCGTCTACCGCTCGTAAGCCAAAGCTATCGTCAGTCGTCCGATTGCCCAGGGTTCCATCGGGCCGGATGGTGAACTGGGATAAGCGAGTCACTTCCACTCCGACCCGGTCACCATCGAGGAAAAAGACGAGATCGGGAGGGTCGTCGCCCGGCTCAAACTGGGCGTGCTCGGGGCCGCCCAAGAATGCGACGAGCGATCGACCGACATGAGCCTCCTCGTCACGCACGAGCGGTCCTCCTTGGTAAGGCATAACGTCGGGGTTGACCGGCACGCAGCGGCATTGCGCCGCGCGGCGTACGCTCGCCGACACGCTGCGCGGCGCAATTCCGCTGCGTGTCCGCGTCGAACGACCTGTTAGGCCGCATTTCGATCCGCTGGCCAAAGACGTGAATGCACGACACGCTCAAGCTCCATAAGCTTCGGCTCCCCCTCTTTCACGAAGCGCTCAATCTTCTCTCGCATGAGTGGACGAACTTCGTGCTCGTGATTGAAGCGGTCCTCGCTCACGGCTTCGAATGCAAGCGTCGCCAACTCAGAGAACTTCTCGCGCAATTCTGGCAGCATGAAGATGCCGACTTTGGCGAGGAACACGTTGGCTTCCCGAATACGATCCAGAGCGTCTTCCACGCGGACCCAGTAGATGTGCTTCTGGTAGTACTCGTTCTTGTCAGCGCTGGCACGGAGCTCCGCCTTTTGCCATGAGGCGAGCTTGCACTCCTCGATGAAATCATCCAGTTGTTTCGGCTGCATTCTCTCTAGGTCGGGATAAGACTGAACCGCTGACACCTGCGAGCGCGCTTTCCAGAATGCCGAATGCAGTTTGGCCCAAGCCTCAGGAAGTATCTCGAACTCTCGCTGATTGAGCTTGGTCGTTCGATCCAGCAACGCGTTGATCTGAAACCTAAGATGTTCTAGCTCTCGTTCGTGCCTGTGCCGAAGATCTTGCAAACGCTCGCTAAACCTGGCGTCAAGCCACTTCGCCGCCAAGTGCTTGAACACTTTATACACGATGAGCGCCAAGCCGCCGCCGGCCACAACGACGGTTCCGATTAGCTCAAGCAAAGTATCGATGACCGGCATGCATGCGGCCTAACGTCGGAGTTGACCGGCGACCGGCGGAGAGGACCGGAGCGAAGCGAAGGACCGCCGCTGGGCGTCCGGGTCGAACGACCTGTTAGGGCGCAAACGCTCACCGACGCTCATGGAGCCACTTTATAGCGTGGGCTTGCGCCCCGAAGAGAATGGCGCCTACTAAGAACCCGATCAAAAAGCCGAATGGCACGTTGGCGGTGGATTTTCCCCATGCACCGTATACGCCTGCCACGATTGAGAATAAGAGGGTCGGGAGCGCGTACGGGCGTGCAGCTCGCAACAGGGAACACCATGCAAGCAACGCGAAAAGCAGCAACCCGAGAGCTGCTGCCGCTATGACTAGGACTTCGCCGCCCATTGCGCCCTAACGTTGGAGTTGACCGGCACGCACCGGCAGGGCGCCGCGAGGCGTAAGCTCACCAGAACGCTTCGCGGCGCCCTGCCGGTGCGTGTCCGAGTCGAACGACCTGTTAGGCCTCAATGCAAGCACCACTTGTAAATGCATAGTAGATTTTCCAATTCATGGGGCGGCATCCCCGAAAGAGGTGCCGGAAAGACTGCTGCAGCAAGCCGAGGATTTCTTCTTGGCACCAAAGGAGCAACCGTTGCGATTCTCCTCGCGCCCTGCAATGAACCTTGATGCAGAAAGACTTCAACGGGCAGATGACCACCGTCATCCGAGAGGTGCGCACCGATTCTCAACGCTGTGTCGTAAAAGTACACGTGACTCAAGCGCGGCACACCAGCCAACAAGTGCTTGAGCGTATCGTGTAGGTCAACAAACGAGCCACAGGCCGCAATAGTCGGTAGTGCGTTCACAAGCAGGCGGTGTGCTTGCGATAGCGAGGTTCGCAGCAGGTGCCGCTGGTGGGACAGCCTGTTACCTTGAGGTCCGCGCGCGACAGCAGCTCTCGCGACCGCCGCCCTAAGCGATGGCTGTTCTGCGAACCACCTTAACTCCCGCGCGTATTCGTCGAGGCAATGGAAGCGGTAGTGCTGCCAAATCGTCGCATACGACCGCGGTATGCGCGACCACTTTTTCGGATCAGACGTTGAGGACATGGCGCCCGTTGAGGCCTAACGTCGGAGTTGACCGGCGACCGGCGAAGAGGACCGAAGCGAAGCGAAGGACCGCCGCCGGGCGTCCGTGTCGAACAACCTGTTAGACCTCATGCTCGCACCACCTCCGGCTTACTCCGGCCAGCCGTGCTCCCGCGAATGGCCACTGCCCAAAATATCCAAGCAGATAGCAGCCCCACAATCACGCCGGGAACACCCATAAGGCAACCAATGAGAAGCCCGGCGATAAGGGACTCGCGCATCCCCACCGCGCGACGCCGGGAAAGAAAGAGGTAGGCAGGATACGCGATGAGGAAGGCAGCGGCCTCCGCGACCTGCAACACGAGGAGAAAGAAGCTCCAGGCGCGCCAAGATTGCCAATCCACCACAGCGAGCCCTTCCATTCCGATCGCCACGCAAGCTGCTGGAATGATTGGGGCGACGGCGAGTGCGAAGGGAATGCGCCAGTTCATAAAGGGACGGTGAGGTCTAACGTTGGAGTTGACCGGCGACCGGCGGAGAGGACCGTAGCGAAGCGGAGGACCGCCGCGGGGCGTCCGTGTCGAACGACCAGTTAGACCGCATCGCACGGTTCATGGGGCGAAGCCTCCGATCGACCAGGTGGTGAACGTGAAGAGCGTTGGAACGGCTGGCATGAGGAGAGCTGCGCCAAGCAACAGCGCCACCACTAGGACCTTGCGGTTCTTGTTGAGCGGCCAGAACAAGGAGAGGGGCCAGAGAACCCACAGCCACGCGAACACCATCCACGGCGTTGCGCTGAAACCGTCCCATTCGAACCGCCGCCTCGCGACCAGTGCGCCCAGAATGAGCGCAGCGTGCAGGACGACCAACACCACAGGCAAGGCGACTCGGACGGACAGTTGAGACTCGTGGCTTTTCATGCGGTCTAACGTAATGTAGACAGCAGACCGAATCCTGCAGCCCCGCACCCGCAGCATTTCCCAGCCAGTCCGATCGCGCCAACCATTTGATTCCTCAAGCCTTCCCCTTCATCCCGCCGGATAAGAACTGCCCGAAATCCTGACCTGCAACCCCGCAACCCAGAAGCAGGACTCGCGGCAAATGTACGAGCCCGCCCCAGAACCTGCAATCCCGCAATTGCAGAATAACGTCGCCCGGTGTCGCGACGGCAAGTCCTTGTCGCATCGGGAGTTTGTGGCGGCGATGCGGGATATCAGCTTTTGAAAACTGGGA
>JAKFCC010000232.1:0-4798 GCA_036676795.1 Gemmatimonadota bacterium | reverse complement strand
CGTGACGGTGCCGGAGGTGCTGCGGCCTTACATGGGCGGGACAGCGCTGCTGCGCTAGTTCGTAGGCCGGGTTGCGGCATAGCCGCACCCCGGCATCCCCGCCCCCAACACCCGCTACAATAGGAGGCTTCGCACCACGCGAACCGAATTCAGGAGCGGTGGCAGAGTGGTCGAATGCGCCGGACTCGAAATCCGGTATACGGTTTCACCGTATCGAGGGTTCGAATCCCTCCTGCTCCGCCAGGATACTCCCCCGCTAACGTGCATCACAGTGACGTTAGCGTGCGGCGGGAAAATCCTAAGTTGTTGATTTGAAAGCGTTTTTCTCCCCTCTCACACTCACTAACGTGCAATGAGTGCGCGTCAACGTGCGCCGTGCAGCCGCCACTTTCTGGCGGACAGGCTGGCGGACAGGAAGCGAAGGGGAAAGCGATGGCAGAGAAGCTGCTGACTAGCCGCCAAGTGCAGGCTGCGGGAGACGGCGACCACTCAGATGGGGCAGGTCTTGTACTTCGGGTACGCGGAGTGTCCGTGAGCTGGGTGCTCAGGTACACAGCGCCATCGGGTCGACGGCGCGAGATGGGTCTAGGTGCCGTTCGCCGCAGTAACGCAAAGGATGCCGGTGAGAGCCTGACCGCGGCACGGACCGCCGCCGCCAGGGCCCGATCGCAGCTCCAGCTTGGAGCAGACCCCATCGAAGCGCGCCAGCAACAACGATGCGCTGCGCAGGCGGCTGAAGCCGCTGCCAAGACAGCGCGCAAGCGTCAGCAGCTCACTCTGGCCCGTGCAGCCCGCGACTACCACGAGCGTGTCATCGAGCCGCGGCTAACTGCGAAGCACGCCGCCCAGTGGATCGCGTCTCTCGAGAATCACGTCCCGTCAGAGATCTGGCACAAGTCGATTGGGCAGATCGATGCGCCAGAGCTATTGGCGGCCTTAACCGGAGTTCGGTCGCTAGAGGTCAAAGGTCAGCGTGTTCCGGAGACCCTCCGCAGGATCCGGCAGCGGCTTGATGCCGTGTGGGAGGACGCTATCTTCCACAAGCATTGCACGAGCAATCCCGCCGCCGCCGTGCGCCGGAAGGTGCGTGAAACGCTGCCAGCGAAGCAGGCCGGCTCTTTCAAGGCGCTCGACTATCGGGAGGCCCCCACACTCATGCGCGAACTGCGCAAGGCGGAAGGCGTGTCGGCTCGCTGCCTAGAGTTCGCCATGTTGACTGCCGCAAGGACCGGCGAGGTGCTCGGCGCCGCATGGTCTGAGTTCGATCTGGAGGTAGGCGTCTGGCGCATCCCGGCCGAGCGCATGAAGGCCGGTGAGGAGCACGTTGTGCACTTGTCTACGCGCGCCCGTGAACTAGTCAAGGGCCAAGTCGGACTGGACCGGGCGTTGCTGCTCCCCTCTGTAATGAAGCCTGGCCGGTCAATGTCGAACATGGCGCTTCTCGCCACATTGGACCGCCTCGGCCGCCGTGATGAGACCACCGCGCACGGCCTCTGCCGCGCCACTTTCAGCACTTGGGCCTATGAAACGGCTGCTGCGCGCCCCGACGTGATCGAGGCCTGCTTGGCACATAAAGAAACGGATCGGATAAAGGCTGCGTACAACCGCGCCGAGTTCACGGAGGAGCGCAGGGCACTTTTGGAAGCTTGGTGCCGGTATCTCGATCAATCCGTGAAAGTCCGTGAACTGCAAGCGGCATGAATGGCCTCCGGTGACGGAATCGGTCAAGAGCTCGTCAGCCTAGGCGCGGACGCCGCGTGTTAGCAAAACTCAACATGATCGACGCAATCCTGACGTTTCCCCACGTTGAGATATGTTGAGGACTTCCTGAGATCTACTGAGAATGGCTTGGTGAAAGAGCAGTCGCTGCGACACGAGCCGTTAGCGTGCTGCTTGAATCATGTTCGATCAGTCGTTATCATTCCGCCCGAGCCGAACTGCCAATACGGTCTTGGTGCGGACCTGGGACACAGCAGCCCTTACTCCACTATCCGCGTAAATCCCTCCGCAGTTCATAGTAGGCTGGACAAGCGAAAAGTCAGACCCGTCCGCAGCGCGGATGTGCCTCGTTTCAGAGGCTTGCAGGTCGGCGCCACAGTCCAGACGGCGAGGAGCAGCAGAAATGCTGTGTCTTTCGACGTTTGAATTGTGAAGGTCTCACATGCAAGGACGAAGCCATGACCGGGACAGTTCCCGGAGTAGAGCGCAGCCGCTTACTGCACTGCACATCGCTGGCGCACATCTGAAAATCAGAACTGTAGTCGACGTGACAGGCCTGTCGGCAGCCACGATCAGGCGCAAGGTGGCGAGCGGAACATTCCCTCAGCCGATCCGTCAGGGTCGTAGATGCACTCGCTGGGTAGCGGGGGAAGTTTCCGCTTGGCTTGATGCGGCGAGGTCCTCCCGAAAACTTGGGAGGTCTCAAGATCATGCTGCCTGAATCCAATAAGTCCGCGCCGACTGAGATGGGCAGGCTGCATCCCATTCTGCTCGCTGACGACGAAGCTGCCATCTTGCTAGGCGTGAGCCGGCGCAAGTTTCAAGAACTTCGGCATGAGGCATGGATGCCTAAGCCTCGCGTCTTGGGCCCGAGGCTGTTGCGGTGGGTGCGCACCGAGTTGGAGAGCGCCGTGCTTGCGATCCCGCAACAGGAGGAGTCCAGCGAGCCAGAACGGCTTCGCCGCGCAAGGATCCAGCGGATGAAGGAAGGGGCCCGATCATGAGAGGCCACCCTATTCCAAAAAAGCTAACGCCTCGGGTACCAGCCGAGGCGGACGCAAGGAAATCCGAACACAGGCCGATTGTGACATCGGCAGGGACTCGCTGGCGTGCTGTAGGCGTCGACCGGAGCGATGAGATGCAGGCGCCGGAATTCTCCGACGATGCTCTAGCGGAGGAGTTCATCCATCAAGCAACTTGTTTCCGCTGGACTCCTGGTATGGGTTGGATGGTCGACAGCGGAGTTGTTTGGGAGCGAGACGAGCACCTGCGGCGGTTCCAACTGGCTCGCCAGGTTTGCCGCGCAGCCGCGGTGCGTCGGCAGGAACCCGAACCTGCGAACAGGATCGCCTCAGCTAGGACCAGGAACGCCGTCCTCAGCTTGGCTCAGGCTGATCCGCGCATCGTCGTTCCATCGGGTGATTGGGATCGGAATGGATTCGAACTGAACACGCCTGACGGGGTGGTTTGCCTCAAGACAGGCTCCATACGACCACGGCGCCGCTCCGAATACGTGACACAGGCAACCCGCGCCAGTCCAGCAGCGAGCCCGTCGCCTGTCTGGGACAGGTTCATGTTGGACATCTGTTGCGGCGATCAGGATCTGTTGCAGTTCCTGCAGCGGTCATTGGGTTACTGCCTCACGGGAGACCGACGGGAGCAGGTCCTCTTCTTCTGGCATGGCCTCGGCTCCAATGGGAAGTCCGCTCTCGCAGAAACAGTACAGTGGCTCATGGGCACTTATTCGCTGAAGCTCCCGGCAAACGCGCTTATGCACTCGAGGAACGATCGGCACCCTACAGAACTGGCCCAGCTTCGGGGCAAACGGTTGGTGGTGAGCAGTGAACTTGAGGAAACCAGCTCCTTCAATGAAGCGCTGGTCAAAGAGCTCACGGGTGATCAGACGTTGGCGGCTAGGTTCATGCGCGGAGACTTCTTCGAGTTCGACATGACGCAGAAGCACGTGATCATCGGCAACCACAGGCCAACGTTGAGAGGCGGCGATGCTGCGATGGCACGCCGGATGTTGCTCGTACCGTTCGAAGCCACCATCAAGGGCGACGCTCGTGATCCGAACATGCTGCAAAAGTTGAAGGGGGAGGGGCCGGCAATTCTTAATTGGCTCATACGGGGAGCGGTCGTTTGGGGATCCGAAGGACTCGGGGTTCCTGCAGTTGTGCGGAACGCTTCGGCCGATTACATGGCAGACCATGACGACCTAACGCTGTGGCTTGCCGAATGCTGCGTGCGAGAGGGCGAATCGAAATCGGGCGCGCTCTTCGAGTCGTTCGGCGCTTGGAAGAGGGCCCGTGGTGAGCAGGTCCCTACCCAGACCACCTGGGGCACGCGGCTGACAGCCATGCCTGGTATCAAGAAGCGGAAGTCGGGCGGTGTTGTTTACTCAGGCGTAAGTTTGATCCCCCCGTGTCACCGATGAAGTAGGGAGGGTTGGGATGGTTCTTCCATTTGGGGGTATGTGTGCTTCGGTTGCGAACCCCTGAAATGGCGAACCCTCCCAACTGTCCCACTGAGGCGGGCACCTTTGGAGCGATATCTTCGGGTTGGCGGAGACTTCGTCAGCCCACTATCGTTGCTCCGCGCGGCCTGCAGCGGCCATCCTGTCGCCGTCCCCCGGTGCGTCCCCGCTATACACACCCTTGCGCTGGCCGGGGGCAGGTCCACGTTCAATCGTGGTTGTCACTACGGCGATGGGGGTGCGTCATTCAAGTACGGCATCTGCAGACTGGGCTCGCCTGCGTAGATATTTTCGACCGGATCACCATGTACCAACAGATCATCTGGACGGCTGGTAACGCTATGCCCCGGTCCGGGGCGACTAGGCGCTGCTTGCCCAACCAAAGAGTTCTAAGGAACCCGCACGAGTCGAATCGCTTCACCAACCCCCGTCAGGCCCGAAGAACACCGAGAGGTCGGCCTCGCCAGGTGAAGGCGGCCAAACCCGCATTGGATGCGGCCTCCGGCTCGGGCGCGACGAGGTCGGCCCTGCCAGGTGAAGGCGGCCGAACCCGCATTGGATGCGGCCTCCGGCTCGGGCGCGACGAGGTCGGCCCTGCCAGGT
>JAKFCC010000231.1:0-3396 GCA_036676795.1 Gemmatimonadota bacterium | reverse complement strand
CCTATCAATTGCGCGATGCCGGTTTTCTCGATCACGGGCGAACCGAGCGCATGGCCTCGCGGCGCCTGCAGCAGGACTCTTTCATCTATATCGCCCAGGGACACTTCGTTCCGCCCGGCGCGGCCTATCCGCGACCGAATGTGGTCGCGGAAGAGGCGTTCAAGGGCTTCGTCGAGTATTTTCCGCTGGTCCGTCGGGCGCGTAGTCCGGCCGGGTTGGAGGAAGCCATGGAACAGGCACATGCGGCCGGCGCGCATTATCTGCTCTACAGCCGCTTTGCCTATGCCGATGACCGCATCGGCACCGGGGATGAGTGGACGGATCAACAGGTGCTGGATCGGCTTGGCACCGACCGTGGCGTCATTCAGTTGATGCTGATCGAGACCAATACCCGTTATCTGGTCGATACCGCGCGGATTCGCAGTCGCGGCGGCTTCCTGACGTTCTATGATGCCAAACCAGAAGACTTGCTCGGTCCGCCGCTGCGCGATTATGCCCGCAGCCTGATTGGCCTGAGCCGCTAAGGAAACTCGCATGACCGACCCAGGCAAAGCCGGCGACCTGCTGGCACAGATTCCCAAGGGCGAGAAGAAGGGCTTGCCGCCCGTACACCTGTGGAACCCCGATTTTTGCGGCGACATCGACATGCGCATCGCTCGCGATGGCAGCTGGTTCTATTTGGGTACCCCGATTGGCCGCAAACCGATGGTCAAGTTGTTCTCTACCATCATTCGCCGCGATGGCGACGATTACTTCCTGATTACCCCGGTGGAGAAGGTCGGCATCAAGGTCGACGATGCGCCTTTCGTTGCGGTCAGTCTGCAGGTAGACGGCGCGGGCGAGGCGCAGGTGCTGCGTTTTACCACCAACGTCGAGGAGGAAACCGTTGCCGGTGCCGAGCACCCGCTCCGGGTCGAGCTGGATGCGCAGACCCAGGAGCCGGCACCCTATGTGCACGTGCGCGCGAACCTCGAGGCGCTGATCCACCGCAACGTGTTCTACCAGCTGGTCGAGTTGGCGGTGCCGCGCGAGATCGACGGCCAGATATGGTTGGGGGTGTGGAGCAGTGGGCAGTTCTTCCCGATGGGGCCGCAGCCTTAGGGTTCAGTTGTAGGCGGTGTGTGCGTAACCTGGATGAAATCCAGGGGGTCGTTGGCACGGTTGGAGATATTCCCGGATCTCCCGAGATTCTGAGGGCCCGCTGGTAGGGCGCGTCGTACGCAGCGGGTTCTCGCGCACTAACCCACTAAAGAAAAAGGCTCCCGAGGGACGAGCCGTTCGCTTAATCTGTTGAAAATTTGAGGTGGATAGTCTTGGATGAGGCTATCCACCTCATCTTTTCAGGAGCCTGCCATGGGGAAGAAATCTTCCCAAGGCCAGAGCGTCGAGTCAGACAGCCAAGACCTTCCCCCTCCAAGCCCGGAGCAAACGGCACCGAGGCCCCGCTCACCAGCGGCCTATGCGGGTATCCAGGTTAATTTCTGCAAAAATCCTGTTTGCGCGAATTTTGGCATTCCTATCGGCGAACGGCAGGCTCGTGCCACAAACCCGTACAGCATTGCCGCAGCCGGAAAGGGCTTCCCATTGGGCTATTGCACGGCCTGCCACGAGAGTTTCCCGCTGAAAAGCAACAAAGGCGTCCATGAAGAGCTAGAACGGATGCTCACGTTTCTGATGGATACCCCTGCACAACCATGCTGCCCGGTGGAAGGCTGTTCAAACCACAACGTGCCCGTTGCCAGCGGCAAGGCGTTCTACTCCGCCTTTGGCGTCACCAGTACGGGAAGTCAGCGATACCTCTGCAAGGGGCTCGTAGAGGGACGGCCTTGCAAGAAAACTTTCTCCGTTTCCAGCAAACCCACCAGCCGCCAGCGCTTGACCCATAAGAACAAAAGCGTCTTCAAACTGATCGTCAACAAGGTGCCGGTACGCCGGATTGCTGAGATTGAAGAGATCGGCCTGCAAACGGTCTACGACAAGATCGACTTCATACATCGACAATGCTTGGCGTTCGCCAGGGAACGGGAGTCGAAGCTTCCGAACATGCCCATCCGGCGCCTGTACATCAGCGTGGATCGCCAGGACTATGTGATCAACTGGTCAAAGCGGGATGACCGGCGCAATACGGTCGTTTCGGCAGTGGCCTCCGCTGACAACACCAGCCAGTACATCTTCGCCATGCACCTGAACTTCGATCCTCGGCTTGATCCCGTGGCCATCGAGACGGACGCAGCGGAAATCAACGACATCGGCCAGCCCATCCCGTACCGCAAGTACGCTCGCCTGTGGATGGAGTCTGACTATCTGGCTTCCATGGCAGCATCGAAGAAATCCAGGCCCTCCGGGAGCCTGGAAGGTGATATCGCCGCCACCTACTCCAGCTCCGAGAAGCGCGAGGATGTGGAAAACCCGGACGAACCGACCAGGGACGAAAAACTGCCAGACCGGGGCATGCAAACCCACTCCGAGTACACGCTGTATGGCCACTTCCTGTATCTACAGCACCTGCTGGCCAGCGTCGAAAAGCTGCGGTTCTTCCTCGACCAGGACTCGGGGATGCGTGCCGCGTGCTTGGCGGCATTCCAGGACAGTGTCCGGCAACGACGTGTGGATGCGTTCTACGTGCGCATCAGCAAAGTCATGACGGTGGATCAGAAGCGCCGGCTGATCCATGAATCGAAGAAGGCCATCACCAAGGTGATGAAGGAGAATCCGGAGCTGAGTTGGCGAGAAGCCGTCTTGCTGCTCCTTCGGCAACGAATCGAACAGGCCAAGCTGATCGGCAGATGGAAGGATCGCTGGGTATTCCACCCACTGGCCAAGATGAATGAGCCAGAGAAGGCAATGTGTCACCTGACCGATTTTGGCGATCTGGAACCGAATCATGCGGCGTGGCTGTACAACCGGGCCAGCCTGCATGGGGTCGATTCCTACTTCAATCGTGTGCGCCGGCGCCAATCGCTGCTGGAACGCAGCATTTCCTCACAGGCCAACGCGGGCCGGGTATGGAGCGGTTACGCGCCCTACAACCCGCATCAGGTGCAGAAGCTGCTGGATATCCTGCGGGTGGTGCAGAACTACGTGCTCAAGGGCAGCAAGGACAACAAGACCCCTGCCATGCGCCTCGGATTGGCCAAAGGCCCAGTGAAGTACGAGGACATCCTCTACTTCACCGGGCCTTAAGATTTCAACAGATTAAGCGAACGGCTCGCTGAATCAGGCCCTTTTGTCGTTCTGAGACGCGCTCAGTTCACCGCGTCTTTCAGCGTCTTGCCGGCTTTGAAACCGGGCAGTTTGGCCGCTGCGATCTTGATCGTGGCGCCGGTTTGCGGGTTGCGTCCATCGCGTGCAGCGCGTGCCTTCACCGCGAAGGTGCCGAAACCCACGAGGCTGACG
>JAKFCC010000230.1:0-2776 GCA_036676795.1 Gemmatimonadota bacterium | reverse complement strand
GTCGCATCGCTCGCCCAGCCGTACACATTCCCATCCTTGTCGGCATTCCACGGGACACTGTGGTTTCCGCCAAGTGTCCCAAGGTCCACCAGTCCGAGCGAGGGACTCCACTTCCACGCGTGCACAGGGATCGTGCCAGGTGTGGACGCAAGCGGGCTCGGCCGCGCGCCCGGCGTTGTAGCCAGCTGCATCTCTGACGCGCCGATCACGAGCCCTTCATCGGAGATGTAGGTCACGCCCACATTGGCCGGGCCGAAAGGACCTGCAGCGGGCGGTCCAAGCGGCGGTATCACGGTGACGCCATTTTCCGGATGCCAGACGTAGGCGCGATTGGTCCTTGTGTTAGGAGGCCCGCCCGTCTGGGTGGATGCGACAGTTCCGGTGACCGCTCCATCGTTGTTGATTGCGCCCGCGGCGAAACCCAGGATCGTCCGTCCGGGAATGGTGAGCGGTATGATCTCGGCGCCTGTATCGGCGCTCCACACCCAACCCTCGGAGGTGCCGGAGCCGAACCGGGTGCCGGGGATCTGTCCCCTGTTGTTGCTGACGCCGCTGTTACCCGCATAGCCGGCGTCCAGATAAAAGAAGCCGCTGTGGGGAAGCCACCCAACCGCCCGCTGCATCACAGGTGTTCCGGTGGTGAAGGTGCTTCCGTTCAGCATGAAATGATCGTTGGCTGCGAAAACCTGGAACGCGTTTCCATCAAAGTCTCCGAGATCCTCGAAGCCATCTTTGTCGGTCCAGCGGAAAGATCTCTGTCCGCCGGCGGGCAGGCCGAATCTGCCGAACAGTGTGCCGTGCTTATCCATCGCGAGGGCAATCGCGCCGGACCCGGTGCCGTACGTTCCTATGTCCACGATCGTGTAAGCGTTCGCGTCGATCTTTGCGTTTGCAAATTGCGATGACAAATCGACGGGCGAGCTGGCCGGCTCGCTGCACGCGAGCGCGAGGGCGGCGGTGAGGGTCAGGACAGAACGCGATCTGGTCTGGAAGGGTTTCATCGGGGCTGGGGGTTGAGGTCAGGCGATAAAAGCACTCCCCCCTAAACTCAAAAAAAACGCGCCCTTCGCCAGAGTTTGATTCGCGCAGGCTCGGGGGAGTGGCGGGGGAATCCCGTTATGCCGGCGAAACCCGCAGAAACATTTGTACCAGGCCTGGTCAGGGACGCCGCCGCGGTTGTACCCGTCCGAGGAATTAAACGACCAGCTGCTCGTGTGCGGGAGCCATGTGCGCGGTGAAGTGGCGCAGAACCGGTGGCGCTTCCACGATTTTAACTCCGCGGATTCGCGGCGCCATCGTGTTTACGTATTGCACCACTTCCGCGACATAGTCCACGTGACTCTGCGTGTACACCCGCCTGGGAAATGCGAGACGCACCAGCTCGAGATCTGCCGGCCGCTCCGATCCGTCCGACCTGCGCCCGAACATCACCGACCCAATCTCGGCAGCGCGAATTCCACCCTCGACATACAGCACCAGTGACAGTGCCCAGGCGGGATACTCGCTCTGCGGGATGTGGGGGAGCATCCGCTTCGCATCCAGGAAGATTGCATGTCCGCCTGTGGGCGTCACGATAGGAACTCCCGCTGCCAGCAGTTTTTCGCCGAGATATTCGATGGAGCGGATGCGGTAATGGAGATAGTCCTCTTCCAGCGCTTCATTGAGACCAACCGCGATCGCCTCGAGGTCGTAACCGGCGAGACCGCCGTAGGTGGGGAACCCTTCGGTGAGCACAAGCCGCGTGCGCGCCTTGAATGCGAGTGACGCATTGTTCATGGCGAGAAAGCCGCCGATGTTCGCCAGGCCGTCCTTCTTGGCGCTCATCGTACAGCCGTCGGCGAGACTGAACATCTCCTGCGCGATCTCGCGCGGAGTGCGGCGCGATTCCATTGGTTCGCGCTGCTTGATGAACCATGAATTTTCCGCGAACCGGCATGCGTCGATGAAGAGCGGGACTCCGTACTCTTTACACACCGCACTCACTGCCCGGATGTTCGAGAGACTTACCGGCTGTCCGCCCTCGGAGTTGTTGGTGACCGTGAGCATCACCAGGGGAACATGGTCGCCATATTTTTCCAGCGTTGCGTGCAGGTCGGCTACATCCATGTTCCCCTTGAAGGGGTGGCTTGACTCCGCGCGCCTGCCCTCGGCGATGGGCAGATCCACCGCGACGCCGCCAGCGTCTTCCACATTGGCGCGCGTGGTGTCGAAGTGCGTGTTGTTGGGGACGATGTCGCCGGGCTTCACCATCGCCTGAAAGAGAATGTGTTCCGCCGCGCGCCCCTGGTGGGTGGGGATTACGTGCGTGTATCCCGTGATGTCACGTACTGAACTCTCGAAGGCGTCAAACGACCGCGCGCCCGCGTACGATTCGTCACCCTTCATCATGCCCGACCACTGGAACACCGACATCGCGCCCGTGCCCGAGTCGGTGAGCAGGTCGATCAGCACATCTCCCGCCCGCAGCAGGAAGACATTGTTGTGGGCCTTTTCGAGCGCGGCGATTCGCTCTTCGCGGGTGGTCTGCCGAATCGGCTCGACCGTTTTGATCCGGAAGGGCTCGATGATTGTGTGGAAGTTCACGGTTCCTGGTCCCCAGCGGGTGAATGGCTGAATCCTATTCGTGAGCTGAGACCCGGTATGTAGGCGCCTGCCTGATAAAGCGTAGGGGAAAAGGGCAGGGCAATGCGGAAGTGCGCTTAGCCGAACTGGCACTTTAGCCAGCATCGAATGTTGGCAGCACATTCTGATTTGGCGGGATGATGCTCGTGATGTT
>JAKFCC010000229.1:0-97364 GCA_036676795.1 Gemmatimonadota bacterium | reverse complement strand
ATAGTCGAAGTAGATCGGACGCAGCGACGGCGCTACGCAGTTTGCATCGGTCGACGTGATCGCCGAATTCCACTGGCACGGAGCTGCTGGCGGGACGCAACGCGCATCAGATGCCGGGATGTTACCCAGACCCTGGTACGAGCACATCGTCACCGGTGCTACACAGCTCGGCGAAGTGTTGGCAATCGAAGAATTGTACTGGCAGGGGACGAAGCAGCCAGCATCAGCCGCCGTCAGGCTTTCCTTGCCCGGCACGGTGCACATCGCAACGCGACGCATACCACCGATGAGGAAGCTCAGTCCTGCGCGTGCCGACAGATTCAGGGTCGAAGGAGTCGGCATGTAGTCGGCAACACCGTCGATACGCAGTGCTACGCGGTTCGCGATGCCAAGACGGAGACCAGCAAGTCCGCTTGCGCCGAAGTTATAGGTATAGCCACCCGTGTTCTCACCGAAGTTGTAGTTCGTGCGAACGCCACCGGCACCAAGAATGAACTGGGTGTTCGGGGTGATCGGGATGTTGTAGTTCATGCGAAGTGCGAACGTCGAATACTTGATGTCCGGTCCTGCGGTCAGGCCTGCGCCTGTCTCGCGGGGGACTTCCATGTATGCACCGTCGCCTTCCAGCTCCCAGCGGGGATCGGTCAGGAAGACACCGAGGCGTCCACCGAATCCGAAGTTGCCGAAGAGGTCGTTTTCAGGCGTGATGCGCGACGGACGGCCCGGGCCGGCTTCAGCACCGGCGTTGTCGCCGAAGTGCGTGACCTGACCAAATGCGCCGACTTCGATCGTTCCAGGCAGGGGTCCTTCGAGGACATCCCACCACATTACAGGTGCCCAGGGAGCGGAGACGCTTCCCATGGTGCCACCGGTCTCACCAAACCAGGACGCGATGTTCGGCCAGAACTCAAGACCGGCCTGCGCGCGGAGGTTCAGCGCTGCGGGATCCGGCATGTAGTCCGCGATTCCATCTACGCGGAAATTCAGGCCGCCAAGTCCAAAGCGGAATCCGACATCACCTTCGATGCCGTAATTGTAGGTGCCCTTGCCACGGACGGGCTGGTTGTTCTCATCGGGACGGACGTTCGTAAGAACGCCACCGACACCGAAGTGAAGCGAAGCAGCCGAGGTGGAAGGAACCTTCCACATCATCTTCGCGGAGAGCGGGCCGTACTTCACCTTTCCAAACGTCGGATTGGCGTAGTCGCCTGCTGTATACGAGCCTTCAGCCTCGATCCACATGGTCGGCGTGACGAACGCGCCAACGCGGCCACCGACTCCGAGCTTGCCGAAGTCAAAGCCGTTGTCGATCTGATAGGCCTTGTCCATATACGAGTACTGCCCAAAACCGCCAACCAACAGCGAACCCGGCTCCTGTGCCGCAGCCGTTCCGCCGAAGAGCATGGCCGTCAGAGCAGCGACGGTCCAACTTCTTCTGTTCATAATCCTTTTCCTCACTAAATGGTGGATACAGCTACCCAACCGGGATACTGCGGTATCGCGTTGCCCTAAGGCAGGTTACATGCCGACACGACTCATTCGGCCCCATTAGGAGGGCGCGCATGGCACTACCCCCGTGTATTCTAGCGGGCCAAGCTCCAAAATCCAGTGACTCATCGCCCACGAAAAGGTTTCGTAAACATATGTCCCTGAACGACTTGGACGTTGGTGTCCGGTCAGATTTCTGCCACAGCCGCGCTATGCAATAATAGCGCCAATTAGGCCTCTGGGAGGGCCTGTGGGGTGCTTTAGGTGGCCATTCGGAGGAGTTTACTCAGGAATCCGGAGGGGGTTTCCACTGGTTTGACAACTTCCTCTACAGCGGCGCACCAGCTCCCCTTCATATCCATCGCGTCCGCGAATCGCTTCTCGGGATCAGCATTGAACGCCTGCCTCAGCCATTGGGCGATGGAGTTGGGGAGCATCGAAACGTCATACCCTCCCGAAAGCTGGCGCGCGAGAATGGTCCTCGGGTCGCCATCCCCAAAAGGCGGCGCGCCGGTCAGCGCAAAGGACACAACCGCCGCGAGTGCAAAAAGATCTGTGGCAGGACCCTGCGTTTCGTTGAGAAGCTGTTCAGGGGCAGCGAATGCGGGGGTGCCGCCGCCCATCGCCCGAACCTCTCCAGTGATGTTCGCGATGCCGAAATCTGTGAGGCGCCAGCGATGGTATCTGTCGATCAGCACGTTCTCCGGCTTGATGTCACGGTGAATTATTCCCACCGAGTGAGCCGCGGCGAGTCCATCGAGAAGCAGCTGGATCTGCGGTGCTATCTCCTCGATTGTTCTCGGACCGGAGTTCTCGACCAGGTTGCACAGCGATCCCTCCTCCGCGAGCTCCATCACATACCACGACAATCCGCCCCTGCTCTCCCAGTCGTAAATCGGAACGATCGCCGGATGGGCAAGCTGGGCCGCGAGCCTCGCCTCGCGCAGGAACTGGGTGACTGCGCGGTCGTCGCGGGCGATATGAGGATGCATGACCTTCACGGCTACCTCGCGTTCGAGGGAGAGGTCGCGTGCGCGCCACACAGTCCCGAACGCACCCGCACCCAGCCGCGAAAGAACCTCGTACTCGTCGCCCAGTGAAATACGCAGCCGGTCCTCGGGCGAGAGCGTTCGCACGGACTCCATCTCTCCCGAAACCAGGAACAGCGATTTCGCAGTATATGTAGCGTCCGCCGCGCGGAGAAATGCGATGATGTTCGGAAAGCGGTCCACGGGATTGGGCTGCAGCGCGCGGTCGAGCGCAGTTGCCAGACGGCCGGGACACTCCAGCCGCACAAGTCCAATCGGCGGCACATCCGTCTTGGGAGGCGCCTCGCCCGCCAGAGCCGTGAAGCACATGGCCGCCACCTGCCACTGATCGCTGGCGCGCGTCGGCCGCCAGGGCTCCCCGCTTTCCCATTCGGGAGCGATCGGAATTCCAGGGCCTATGAGCTGCCTTCCCGGATTCTCTTCCGACTTCGAGTCGCGGGCGCGCAGCCAGGACGGAACAACATCCGCGGGAATTTCCTCCCGCGGAATCGCCCACTGCCACTCGAGCAGCCAGAGCCGGCCACCGGGAGAAAGCCAGACGGTGTCCGGACCCACGCCGCCATGGGACCGGCCGGTGTCGTGCAGGTAAGCCAGCGTGGAGCACGCTCCGCGAAGAACCTGGAGCACGAACGGAATGTCCGTTTCTCCCATCCGGTTTACACGCTTGCGAACGGTTTCACCTGTAATCCAGCGGCGCAGATACCCGGGTCCACGGCGCACGTCGGTTCCGGCAGCCCAATAGTGGTATGTCGAAGGAATGGACGGATGGCTGCGATGCGCCAGGAACCGTGCTTCGGTCTTCAGCCAGGTCGTGTGCGACTTGTCAGGAGCGGTCACAAGCGAAAGCGACCGGCCCAGCCCGTCGATCACCTGCTGATAGTGGCGGAAATCTCCATAGAGTCCTTCGCCACCCCAGCTCCAGTCCGGCGGCAGTTGCCAGTCCAGAAGGTGCTGCGGGAGCGGATCGCGCCGCGCCGCAGTTGGAGGAGCGGGAACGGGGGTGTTCATTCCGAAACCGTCTTGAGAACGATCAGCACACGGGTGCCTGGTCCGTCACTCGATATGTCGATTCGTCCGCCCCATGACTCTATCAGCCGCCGACTGACGGCCAGTCCAAGTCCACTGCCCGTGGTGCGTGTCGAGAAATGCGGCTCAAAGATGCGCGGCATCACTTCGCGGGGAATCCCGCTTCCATTGTCGGTGGTGTCGATGAGAATCTGGCGCCCGTCGCGCTCAGCCCTGACATTGACTTCAGTTGCGCCCGCCAGCCTCGCGTTCTCGAAAACGTTCAGGAGCACATCGCGCAGCTCGTCCACCCGCGACAGCGCGCGCATTTCCCGCTCCGCGCCCGTAAGGCGCCAGCGCACATTGCCCTCACCGATTTGCTCGAGCTCGATCACGTCCCTTAATATCGCAGCCACGTCAATCGGTTCCGCCGGGGGCAAGTCAGCGGGCAAGCTCCCATAGCGACTGAATGTCCGCGCAATCTCATCCAGCCGGTCGATCTCGGCCAGGATCCGGCCCACGTTTTCATCGAGTACGCGGTCGAAATCGAGCCGCGGATCGCTGCGCGCCCGGCGCAGATGCTGGACGCCCAGCCTGATCGGCGTGAGGGGATTCTTTATTTCGTGCGCGACCTGGCGCGCCATTTCTCCCCACGCCAGAACACGCTCCGCACGCGCCACCTCGATCCGACTGAGCTCGAGATCCCGCGCAAGACGCTTGGCCGCAAATCCACTGAGCCAGAGAGCCGCAAGCCCACCTATCGCGGTTGCGAACAGAACCAGGATGCCGAGGTCGCGCCTCCTTCGGTCGAGGACAAGCTGATCGCGGCGGGCGGGCGAGGCGAGGACGTATCTCACTCCTGAAGGTCCAACGCCTGCGCGATATCCCACGAGAACGGATGCATCGCCAAGTTTTTCTTCCCAGCCCGCGGTCACTTCACCACCCGCAGCAAGGCGTTGATGCACCGCCGGGGGAAGGAATAGTCCGAGGGGCCGCAGATCGTCGAGCAGAGACTCGGTGCTTCCCGCCAACTCCCCGTTCACGTAAACCAGGATAGGAGCCTCGAAATTCCTCGCGGCTGTATCGAGCGACTGTGCAACCGTCCCGGTTGCAGCAGCATGCAGGGATTCATCGACGAGCAGCTCGCGAACCTGGCGGTCGTCCGACCGCAGGCGCTGATATGACCAGAGTGCAAAAGAGAGCGCAGGAACAACGAAGAACAGGAATAGCGCGAGAGTGAGGCGCGCGTGGTACGTGCGCATCCATAGAACCGTCCTGCGGCGAAGCCATCTTGGGAACCCGCGCTCGGCCATCGCCATCAGCAGCCAGAGAAGCCCCGCCACACTGAGGTTGAACAGAGTCAGCAGTGCGGCGCGTTCCGCCCTCGCGGTGAATGACCGCAAGTCAACTTCTGCATGCGCTCGCGCGTTGCCGCCGGCCACAGGAACTATGCGGTCAGCGTGAAGCTCGTCTCCAATCCGGCGCCACCCCGGTGATTCCACCCTCGAGAGCCCGGTCTCGGCGAGAGACACGCTATATGGAGCGTCGCCCCGGTCAGGTGCATCCAGCCCGAGCATAGCGGCGTAAGGTCCAACCGCGATCAATCTGGATCGCGGAGAAACAACCACCGTCGTGACACCGAATGAAGACGGGACGCCAATTATGAGCTGCATTCCCGTCCCGCCAGGCGCGCGCCGGACTGCAGGTCCCTCCGCAATGGTCCGCGCGATCAGCTGTTGCAAAACCAGCGAATCAGGACGGAGCGACGCAATGTCGAGCGACGCAATCATTTTTCCATCACGCGTCCAGGTCGTTATCTCCGCCGGCAGTTGCGCCGCGGCCAGGTCCGAAACCGCATACCTGCGAAGCAGGCCGGCGCGAGTCCCGAGATCGGTGCCATCTGCCAGCTCTTCCCCAAACCGTGCCAGGAGAGCTGCAGAGTAATCGTCGCCGGCTGCGAGACTGGCGAGATCCGATTCTGCCAGCCGAATCCGTGCATCCAATGTTGCGGTCCACACCAGCCAGATCGAGAATCCCGATGCAACTGTTCCGGCAGCGACCGCCATGCGGAATGCAGAGGGCCATCCGAGCCTGTTGTGCACCAGCCATCCGGCGCTGAGCAGGCCCGTGAATGAGACAAGAAAAATCGGCAGCTCCCAGACAAGCCAGAGCAGAGGGCTCGTGCCACCAGGGGGCTGACCTATTCCACCGGCGAGAACCGAAGCGCCAAAGAAACCGCCGGCGGCGAGCGGAAGAGCGAGCCATACATACATGGATGGCAGTCTCCGCCGGCCCGCCCGGATTACCGCGTACGCGCTGAGCAGCAGCAGCGCAGAAATGAAGAGCGCAGCACCCGCGTTGGAGGAGAACGGACCCGCAGCGCGAGCATAAAAAATCGCCGGGTCGAATATCGATGCAATGTTGGAAAACGAGTTCCACGGAACCAGCGCTACTGCGAGCACGGCAACAGCAATCGCAAAGAGTCTGTCAGCGATATGGCGCCGGTCGCGAAAACCGGCCACCAGAACCCCGAGCAGCAGCACGGAAAGAAGAAGGACGCCTCGGGTGCGACCGCGCGTTTCGCGGCTCAGTTCGATAGCGCGCAGCGGCTGGGGCAGGGCCGCGGCGCGGAGCAGTGGAACGCCTTTTTGCGCGAGGACAACTTCTCCTCCCAGGGAATCCTGCGGCGCTGAATAGATGAACGCAGCAACTTCGGCACGATCACGGAGTTCTTCGTCAATCGGCTCGGCGATTCTGTCGCCGGGCGCGACTGCGTGAACCAGTGACGTCGCTACGGCCGTGCGTGAACCTCTGCGCACCGTGAAATTGAGCGTGATGAAGAACTCGTCTCGTGCTACGCTCAGTCCCTCGGGGAGCGAATCCGGCTTCATGTACACTCGGCCATCCCACGCGACCGGCTGGCCGGACTGATAGATCACCAGTCCGCGGTCGCGCGAGGATCCGGCGATTCGCTCGAGAGCAACGAATGCCCGGGAGTCTTCGCCTGTCCATTCAGCGGCACTGTTGGCCGACCGCTCCAGGTCCTGCGCCGTGGACGCCAACTGCGCCCGAAGCGCAGAAATTGCAGCCCTCTCCCGCTGCGGTTCCGTCACGTTCCGGTCAATGGAGCTGCCGGGCGCGTGGATCCAGCCGGCGACCGCAAGCGCGAAAAGAGCAAGCATTAACAGGATTGCGCGGCGGCGGGACCTGCGGCTTCTTACGCCACTACTATTTAAATGCGCGTTAATGACATCTCCCGTTGATCAAAACAGTCCGGAACCAGAAGGTGTGCCGGCCAATGCTCCGTTAGCAAAATCGCCATCGGAGCTTCTGCTGCCAATGTCCGGCCCTCGCCGCCTCAAGGAACTGATACCAGCCCAGGTGGCCGCAATCATAGCCACCGATGCCCGGCTGATCGTCCCGGTAGGGACATGTGAGCAGCATGGACCACACCTCCCGCTTGGCTGTGACACCATCATTGTAGAGCATCTCGCTGATGATCTCTCAGCCGAGTACGGCGTGCTGCGCGCGCCCACCGTTGAATATGGGGTCAACGTAACCACGGAGAGAGATTTTCTTGGCAACGCGAGCCTGCGCCGGAAGACGCTGCATTCCCTGCTCAACGACCTGCTGAACACATGGGAAGGAAGCGGAGTTCGTGAGTTCATACTGCTTACCGCACATGGCCATGATCCGCACCAGGAGGCACTCGCGACCGTAATCACCGGCATCGCCAGGGTCAGAGTCGTGGATATTTTCGGGCTGAATCTGTCCGACCTCCTGGAAGGGCAGCGCGAAGCCATGCATGGCGACGAGGTCGACACATCGATCATGCTGCACCTGCGGCCGGAACTCGTTCATCAGCAGCTGGCGAGGGATTACATGATGTCGCGTGAGCATCTTCGCAGATACCGCCGCGGATCCCTGAAGATCCCGAATGCCAGCAATGGCTCGATCGGCATGCCGTCCCTGGCCTCCGCTGAGAAGGGGAAGCTGCTTTACGAGCGCATCCGGTCCAAGATCAGCGATCGCATCTTCCTGGCACCGCAGATAATCGACTGACCCGGCGTCGGCCGCCGCGCAGCGATGCGGGCGCCGTTCGTTTTCTGCCCTGCCCCGCAACACTCACCGGCCGGTGGCCGTCATACAAGAGGGCAGATTGCTCCCGCCGGGCAGCATCTGGCCGCAATCCGCGCGCAATAGCAAAAGGACTGCGTTAAGAATCAATTATCAGGTCTTTCTTTATTGCTATTCCCGCCGAAAACGAACAGTCTTTGAAACCATCGGAAGGGCTCTTCCGTACGTCAGGACAACTCCACAACCAAGCTCCTAAAATGCGCTTCCTGCTTTGCTTTCTTGCAGTGACCGCGCCGGTGTTTGATGCCCATGCACAAACCGCCGGCCGGGATACTGTACTTCGAACGAGTACGCTTTCTCTTGAGGAAGCGATCACAATAGCCAGACGCAACAACTACCTGTACCTCGAGGCGCTGTCCAACCGGCAGCGCGCCAATGCAAGTGTACGTACCGCGTTCGGCCAGCTGCTTCCGCAGGCTGATGCCTCTTTCACTGCGCTGCGCCAGCAGGGTGGCCGCCAGATTTTCAACGGCGGAACATTCGGCGCAACGTCGGACGTCAATCAGTCTCAGTACAACATCGGCATTGGCTACAGAATCAACAGCGCCACGCTGCTCACTCCGAAGGTCGAGCGCGCCAGTCGTGACGCGGTTGAAGCCGATATCACCGCATCAGGCGAAAACCTTCGCACCAGCATCGTGCAGCAGTATCTCACAGTGCTGCAGGCACAGGCCAACGCCGAGCTTCAGGACACGCTCGTGAACACGGCGCGCGCCCAGGTTGTGCTGGCCCAGGCCCGGGCTCTCGTGGGTTCGGGTACCGCCCTGGACATCAGCCGCGCCGAGGTTGCTCTTGGCCAGGCGCAGGTTCAGCAGCTCCAGGCCAGGAACTCCATCGAGATCGAAAAGCTCAAGTTGTTTCAGCAGATGGGCATTCCGAAGACGGGCGAGGTAACGCTCACCACCCCATTTGCAATCAGTCCGGTCAACCTGTCATTGAACGAGCTGCTTGCCACAGCGCAGCGGGAGAATCCCGTGGTGCTGGCACTGCGGTCCCGTGAGCGGGTTGCCGACCTGAATGTGAAGCGGGAAAAGGGCGCATACACCCCGACCCTCAGCCTGAACACAGGGTTGTCCGGATATACCTACGCCTACACCAACGCGAACTTCCCCGTGGAACAGGCGCGGGCGCAGGCGGTTGCCGGCAAGGCCGAATGCATCAGAAGCGAAGAGGTTCGTGCAGCGCTCGGGCTTTCGAACAGGCTGTCCGAATGCAGCGCCATCACATTCACTGATGACATGGCAGCGGGTCTGCGCAGGCAGAACAACTCCTTCCCCTTCGACTTCACCAAGTCGCCGAAGTCGATTTCGGCAACGCTTTCGATCCCCCTGTTCGACGGCTTTGGCCGTGAGCAGCGGGTACAGGAAGCGCAGATTGCCCGCAGGAATCTCCAGAACCAGGTTCGCGCAACCGAGATTCAGCTCACAAGCGGAATCACCTCGGCGTACCTGACACTTACCACTGCGCAGCAAACGGTGGCGTTGCAGCAGCAGAACTCGGCGAAGGCCCAGCAGGAGCTCAAGCTCATGCAGGACAGGTATCGCGCCGGACAAGCCACCTTCGTTGACTTGAGCGAATCACGCGCCGCTTATGAGCGCGCGGAAAGCGAGCGAATCAACGCGATCTATGACTACCACAAGGCCTTTGCGCTGCTCGAAAACGCAGTCGGCCGTCCACTTCGCTAAACGAGACAGAGAAAACAATGTCGAAAAGAACTAAATGGGCCGGCGGCATCGCACTCCTCGCGGTTGTGCTGCTCGGTGGACTGACCGCTGCCAAGGGAAAGAAGAAGGCAACCGAAGTAAAGATCGAGGCTGTCGAGAAGCGTGATCTCGTCGCTTCCGTGACGGCGAGCGGACAGGTTCAGCCGCATACCAAGGTCGATATCATTCCGGACATTGGTGGAAAGGTCGTTCGCCTGGCTGTGAAGGAAGGCGATATCGTGACGAGAGGCCAGTTCCTGGTCGAGATCGACGCGTCCCAGTACCAGGCCGCCGTTGAGCGGTCGAGTGCATCGGTGGCGAGTGCGCGTTCACAGCTGGCCCGGGCACGCCCCGCTCTCGCGCAGGCACAGCGCAACTATGATCGCCTCGTGGCATTGAAGAAGGCGAACCCGACGCTCGTATCGGATGAGCAGGTCGAGCAGCTTCGCACGCAGGTCGAAGTTGCCCAGGCTGATGTCGAAGGCTCGCAGCACCAGATCGCCCAGGCTACTGCATCGCTCAATGACGCCCGCAGCGCGCTGAACAAGACCACGCTCGTCGCACCAATGAGCGGAAAGGTCACGCGCCTGAATGCTGAAATAGGATCGACGGCTGTTCCCGGAACGTTCAACAAGGAATCGGCTACCCTGCTGACGATCAGCGACATGAGCCTGCTCGAGACCAAGGTAAAGGTCGATGAAACCGACGTGTCGCGCATCTCGCTGGGCGACTCGGCAGTCGTGCAGATCGATGCATTTCCGGACACGACCTTCGTCGGCCGGGTGAGCCAGATCTCCAACAGCTCGGTCCGCACCGGAGGAGTTTCATCCACCGGAAATGCCGCCGACATGGCGATCGACTACGAGGTGACCATTCAGCTTCTCAATTCGCCGCCCACAACCCGGCCCGATTTCTCCGCAACAGCGAAGATCATCACCGATGAGCGGAAGAATGTTCTCTCGATCCCGATCATCGCGCTGACAGTGCGGGAGAAGGACAAGGAGAAGAAGACGGAAGACACAGCGCAGGTGACGCTCGCCCAGTCGCAGACCCAGGCAGCCAGGCAGGTCGGCGTCCGGGACGAGGAAGGGGTGTTTGTCGTCGCAAAGGACAACAAAGTCGCCTTCCGCCCCGTAAAGGTTGGTATCGCAGGCGAGAAGTATTTCGAAGTGATCAGCGGGCTCAAGGCCGGTGATCGCATCGTAGCCGGGACATACCAGGCGATCCGCGAGCTCAAGGATGGCGCGGTCGTTCGCGAAACCAAAATCGATCCCAAAAAGAAGGCGGAAAAGAAATAATGGCAAACACGGCTGAGATCCCCCTGAGCACCACTGCCGAACGGCGTGTGGTGACGGAGGTACCGGGGAAGGTTCCCGACAAGGACTGGGTGATCGTGACCCGCGGGCTGAAGCGGGAATACGACATGGGCGGCGAAATCGTGCGCGCACTGAGAGGTGTAGACGTTGCAATCCGCCGAAACGAATACGTCGCCATCATGGGACCATCCGGATCGGGAAAGTCCACGCTCATGAACCTGATCGGATGCCTGGACACTCCGGATGCCGGCGAATACTGGCTGAACGGAACCCTTGTGTCGGAGATGGCGGACGATGAGCTGGCGCGGGTGCGCAACCGCGAAATCGGGTTCGTCTTCCAGACGTTCAACCTTCTGCCCCGCGCTACCGCGCTGCACAACGTGGAGCTTCCGCTCGTGTATGCAGGCGTCTCTTCGGACGAGCGCAAGCAGCGTGCGCGCGAGGCTCTCGAGCGCGTGCAGCTGGGTGACAGAATGAATCACCGCCCGAACGAACTGTCCGGGGGCCAGAGGCAGCGCGTTGCCATAGCGCGTGCCCTCGTCAACCGCCCATCGATTCTGCTCGCTGACGAACCAACGGGAAACCTCGACTCCAGTACATCGGAAGAAATCATGCGCGTGTTCGAGGGTCTGGCTTCGCAGGGACAGACGGTCATCATGGTTACGCACGAGCCCGACATCGCCGCGCACGCGCGCCGGGTGGTCGTGCTGCGTGACGGAATGATCGAGAGCGACGAGCCACGTGAAAGATTCATCGCGAAGCTCTCGCAGGGTGGACCCTTCGGAGGCGTGCACGACTAATGAAATTCATCGAAGCCGTTCGGCTTGCGCTGGCGCAGATCCGCGTCCAGAAGCTGAAGAGCTTCTTTACGCTGCTGGGTGTGACCATCGGCGTCATGTTCCTCATCGCTGTCGTCTCCATCGTGGAAGGCATGAGCGACTACATGGAACACGACTTCGTCGGAAAGATCGTCGGCCTGAACACCGTGACACTGAGAAAGTGGCCGGAGATCGGCGGCGACATGACCGAGGCGCAATGGCGCGCGATGCAGCGCTGGCCACGCATCATGTACAGCGATGTGCAGCCGGTGGTCAGCGCGCTGCCCGAGGGAATCCTGTACTCGGTGGAGGGCTACGACAACGTTCCGATGCAGAGCCAGTGGTCCAAGCCGCGCAACATGGACGCGAGCGCTGTAGAGGGCGACTACTTCAAGATCCGCAACATGAAGGTCGAGTCTGGCCGGCTGATCACGCAGCAGGAGTTCGAGATGGGCAATTCAGTGCTCGTCATCGGGCAGGACGTCGCAAAGCGGTTCTTCCCCAACCTCGACCCGCTCGGCCGGGAAATCAAAGTTGCCGGCCGTCCATACACGGTAGTCGGCGTAGCCGAAACACAGGGGAATATTTTCGGCATTTCGCTTGATCGATTCGTAATTGCGCCATACCGCTCGCCGCTGCGCCACGCCGTAAACAGGCCGGGCGTCATCGACGCGCTCAAGATCAAGGCCGACGGTGACCAGGATGTCATCGAGCTGGAGGAAACCATCCGGCAGGTGATGCGCGGCCGGCATGGCCTCCGCCCGTCCGAGCCCGACAACTTCGTGGTCGAGACATCGGAGTCGGCGCTCAGCTTCTGGACCAAGATCAAGTCCAAGCTCGAGATCGCGGCTGTCGTGCTTCCCGCCGTTGGATTGATTGTCGGCGCAATTGTGATCATGAACATCATGCTGGTCGCGGTTGCGGAACGCACCAGGGAAATCGGCATTCGCAAGGCGCTCGGCGCCAGGCGCAGCGACATCCTGTCACAGTTTCTGGTTGAAGCCGCAACACTCAGCACCATCGGCGCAATCGTAGGAATCATCGGCGGTATTCTGCTCTCGCAGCTGATCGCGGCTGTATCGCCGCTGCCGGCCACAGTCGCGCCCTGGTCCATCGTAGTCGGAGTCATCATCGGTGCCGGCGTGGGAATCGTATCCGGTATCTATCCGGCAAGCCGCGCTTCCCTGCTCGATCCCGTCGCAGCCTTGAGGCAGGAATAAATGAAATTCTCCGGATGGCTCTTCAACATCACCGAGGGCGTCGGAATCGCGTTCGATGCGATCAGGTCGAATCGTGTTCGCGCAGCGCTTACGATTCTCGGCGTCGCTGTCGGCGTGTTTGTGGTGGTCACACTCTCGGCTGCGGTGCACGGAATCAACGCCAGCGTTGCAAAGGATCTGGAGTCCGCCGGCCCCACCAGCTTCTTCGTCTTCCGTCGCCCTGTCTCGCTGGCGGAGATTTGCGACGGAACAGAGGACACCTGCCCCTCGCGCAGGAATCCGCCGATCACTCTCGAAGAAGCCAAGCTGATCTCGCAGCTGCCTGAAGTGCAGGTCGTCACGACGCATGTGGGCTGGGGTGCGAAGTTCAAGTACAAGGACAAGGAGATCAGTCAGGCAGGCCTCGACGCATACTCCTCGAACTGGCTGGAAGCCGATGGCGGGGACATCATCCAGGGCCGGGATTTCACCTATGCGGAAAGCCTCACCGGCGCACCGGTCATGGTCATCAACGACAAGATGGCCGAGCGCCTGTTCGGTGAATCCGACCCGCTCGACAAGGTCGTGGACGTGGATGGCAAGCCGTTCACCGTGATAGGCGTGCATCACAACACAGGCAGTTTCCTGGGCAAGCCAACTGCGTCGTCCGCAGGCAGCGACCCCAAGGCAATGGTGCCGCTCGAGGCAGGACGCCGGCATCTCGGCATTCGGCTGCGCCGGCTGGATCTTACGGTCAAGCCGAAGGCCGATGTTCCCCAGGGTGACGCCATCGATGCAGTTACTGCCATGCTGCGCGGGCGCCGCGGGCTGCGGCCGGGTTCACCGGACAACTTTGCGATAATGACGTCCGATGCACTGCTCCAGATCTACGACGGATTCTTCGGCGTGTTCTTCGTGATCATGATTGCGCTGTCGGCGGTCGGCCTGATGGTTGGCGGCGTAGGCGTGATTGCAATCATGATGATCAGCGTGACCGAGAGGACGCGTGAGATCGGCGTGCGCAAGGCGCTGGGAGCCACGAAGGCAACCATTCTGTGGCAGTTCCTGGTCGAGGCGGCTACGTTAACTTCCGTTGGCGCAACGGTAGGACTGATCGCCGGGTCGCTCGTCGCTTTCCTGGTGAACAAGTTCACGCCAATCCCGGCATCGACACCGCCTCTGGCAATCGTCGCCGCCCTTCTGGTAAGCGCTGTAACCGGAGTCGTTTTTGGAATGCTCCCCGCCGCGCGCGCGGCGCGTCTCGATCCCGTCGAGGCATTGCGGTACGAATAACCGACGCATGGCGTCCGCGTAATGAGATTCGCGGACGTCATTGCCGTTGCGTTTGGCCAGATCCGCGAGAACAAGCTCCGGTCATTCTTTACGCTGGTCGGGATCATCGTTTCGGTGACGTTTCTCGTCGCCGTCGTTGCGATTATCTCCGGAATGAATGCGTATGTGAGTGAAAAGCTGGCCGGCGCCCTGATCGGCAAGGACGCGTTCCAGGTAAGACGGGTTCCAATTCAAGTTGGGTTTTTCGATGACGAGGAATGGCGGCGGCTGCAGCGCCGGCCGAGAATCACGCGCGCCGACGCGGAGGCCGTGATCCTCGCAATCCCGGAGGCGGAAGCGGTCAGTCTCCAGTCCGGTTGGCCGGCACCGGTCTCCGATGTTTTCTGGCGCAGCCGGAAAATCGCGGATGTGACCATTTTCGGCGTAACGCCTGACTATCAGGTTGTGCAGGATTACGTCTTCGAGCGCGGGCAGCCGCTGTCAGAGGTGGACATTCGGGAGCGCCGCTTCGTGGCGGTGATCGGTGCCGATATCAGCGAGAAGCTTTTCGAGAATGTGGACGCGGTGGGCCAGTCCATTCGAATACGCGGTGTTCCCTTCGAGGTTGTCGGGGTTGTCGCCAAGAAGGGGCGCGTGCTGGGCCAGAGCTTCGACGGATTCGTTCTGCTTCCCCTCCCGACTTTTGAAATGGTCTATGGCCGGCGCAAGACGACAACCATCTCGGTAAAGATGCCGGCGCCGGAAATGATTGCCCAGGGAATGAGCCGGGCGGAGGAAGCGATGCGGGAGCACCGCGGACTCAGGCCGGGCCAGGACAATGACTTTACAGTCGAGACTGCGGACGCGCTCGTGGCATTCTGGCAAAACCTCACGAAGGTCCTGTTTGCGGTGGTGCCCGCGATTGTGGCCATCGGAATCGTCGTGGGCGGAATCGTCATCATGAACATCATGATGATGTCTGTGACCGAGCGGACGCACGAGATCGGGGTGCGGAAGGCGATGGGCGCAACGAAGCGCGACATTCGGCGGCAATTCCTCACTGAGTCCGTCGTTCTCTCCGCAATCGGAGGGCTGCTGGGAGTGGCAGGGGGATGGGGCCTCGCAGCCCTCGTGAGCACAGCCACACCATTGCCTGCACGCGTTTCACTCTGGTCGGTGGTCCTGGCCATAACACTGGGCGCGGGAGTCGGAATAATCTTCGGAGTTTATCCCGCATCCCGTGCTGCAGCGCTCGACCCCATTGATGCGCTGAGGGCAGAGTGATCAGCGATTCGATTCGCAATAACTTTGCAGTTGCGCTCGACACACTTGGAGCCAACAAGCTCAGGTCCGCGCTAACGATCCTCGGCGTCGTGATAGGCGTCTCGACGGTGATGGCCATGGCCGCGATCGTTCAGGGAGTTCAGGATCAAATCGTTCGCACGATCGAGATCGCGGGACCCACGACGTTTTACGCGGTGAAAGCCTGGTCCGAGACGCCGGTAAATCCCGACCGTCTCCCGAAGTGGATTCGAGTGCGGCCCGACGTGAGCCTGCGCGATGCAGAGAGAATCGCGCGGCTGCCGGAAATATCCTACGGTTCCCTATGGGGACAGTCTTTTGGTGTCCTGGAGTACCGGGGTGTTCGTACCCAGATGGTGGTGTTCATGGGAGCCGACGACCGGTTCACCGAGATCCAGGGAGGTGAGCTGGCATCGGGGCGATGGTTCACGAAGCACGAAATTGAAACTGGCGATGGCGTTGTCGTACTGGACGAGACCGCGGCGGGCAGGCTTTTCGGGATGATCGACCCGATCGACAAGATCGTGCGTGCCGGGGGGAAACCGCTCAGGGTTATCGGAGTGTATTCACCGCCGGGAAATATTTTTTCACCGCCCGGCCAGAGCATTGGAGCCATCGTTCCGTACAGGACCCTCGACCGGAACTACTTCATCGATAAGACCAACGCTCAGTACATAGCGGTGAAGCCCAAGAAGGGGGTGACAGTCGATGAGGGGCAGGAAGCTGTAACCATTGCCCTGCGCGAGCTGCGCGGGCTGCGTCCCGCTGACAAGAACAACTTCGACCTCATCACCAACGACAAGATCCTGGAGACATTCAACAAGATCACGGGAATGTTTTTTCTCGTGATGATTGTCCTGTCGAGTGTGGGTCTTATGGTGGGCGGGATAGGGGTCATGGCAATGATGATGGTATCCGTCACCAATAGAACGCGCGAAATCGGGATCAGAAAAGCCGTGGGTGCCACCCGACGGGAGATCATGCTTCAGTTTCTGGTGGAATCCGCAACACTTACAGGCATCGGCGGTGTGCTCGGAATCGTCGTTGGCCTGCTCGTTGGCCGGCTCGTTACCCTGATGATGAACATCAATGCCGGAGTTCCAGTTGGGCTCACTCTGGTGGCAGTAGGTGTGTCCGTAAGTATCGGGATTGTCTTCGGACTCCTGCCGGCCAGGCGTGCGGCACGCATGGACCCGATAATGGCGTTGAGACACGAGTAAGGGATCAAGCCGGGAAACGGCCAGCCACACTGCATACCCTTCCTGCCGAAGGTAACTTTCCGTCAATGACAACCATCGACGTACTGGCCATCGCGGCACATCGCGATGATGTGGAGCTGATTTGCGGAGGTACGATGATCAAGGCAGCGGCCCAGGGCCATCGCACCGGAGTCATCGATCTCACGGCCGGCGAGATGGGTACCCGCGGATCGGCGGAACTGCGCGGGGAGGAAGCCTCTCGCGCGGCCTCCGTGATGGGACTGGCGATGCGACAGAATTTCGGCCTGCCTGATTCAGGCATAACGAACACCCCGGAAATTCGCGCGCGCCTTGCCGCCGAAATCCGGAAGCTCAAGCCAACGATCGTTATTGCACCCGCCCTCGGGGGACGTCATCCCGATCATCGCGAGGCAGCGCAGCTCGTGCGCGATGCCTGCTTCATGGCCGGAATCAGGAAAGTGACGCCCGAAGTCCCGCCGCACAGGCCGCGAAAGGTCATCCACGCACTCACCTATCGCGAAGACAACATCAAGCCGACGTTCGTGGTGGATATCTCCGAGGTCTTCGAGCGAAAGATGGAAGCCATAAAATGCTATGGCTCGCAGTTCGATGAAGCGACCCAGGCTGGCGAGGTCTTTCCAAACGGCGAATCACTGTACGAGATAGTTCGTCACCAGGCGGCACATTACGGCTCGCTCATCCGCGCCCGTTACGGCGAGCCATTCCACACATTCGAGACGATGCGCATCGACGATGTCATGGGCCTCGAAGTATCCTCCTTCTGATGCCTGACAACAAAGAGATCAACTACCCGTCCTACCTCCGCCTCGACGAGCTGCTGTCACTCCAAACGCTGCAGTCATCTCCCGAGCATCCGGACGAGCTTCTGTTCATTGTGGTGCACCAGGCAAGCGAGCTCTGGTTCAAGCTCATTCTTCACGAGCTGTCCATCCTGGTGCAGCGTTTCGTCGACTACGATACGCTCGGCGCCGTTGAAACGGTCAAGCGGCTGAATGCGCTGGTGCGAATTGTTACAGCGCAGTTGAATGCGCTGGAAACCCTTCCGCCGCAGCGTTTCGCGCAGTTTCGCGGTTACCTCGGCACTTCCAGCGGATCGCAAAGCGTCCAGTTCCGCGCGATCGAAGCCGCGTCAGGAATGCGCGAATCACACTTCCTGAACGTGCTGCGCGAGCACGGCAATGTAGATCCCCTCATCGAGAATGCCCTGGCGCGGCCGACGCTGCAGGCTCTGTACAACGAACTGCTGACAGAACAGGGAGTCACACTGGAGCAGGTTTACGCCGAGACCACTCAGCGCCCCCTGCAGATGCTCGCGGAGGGATTGCTTGAGTACGAGCAGGGATTCGCGATGTGGCGGTTCCTGCACGTTCAGCTGGTGGAACGGATCATCGGCCCCGACACCACCGGTACCGGCGGTACACTCGGGTCGAAATACCTGCAGAAGACGGTGTCGCAGAGGTTCTTTCCTGAACTTTGGGCAGTGCGGTCGAAGTTTTTCGGAAAGTAAACCGCCAAATAAGAACCCCAGGCCGAGAGCAGCTGGCCAGCAGCCGGCAGCCTGGAGCGTGTTCAGGGCGGCCAGCCTCGGACAGACTGCTCCAGGACCGAACTTCTTAGGTTCTCCACCCCTCCCTCCCTTATTTTTCAGGGATGCCCGCCCCGTCCAATCCGATCTACCTCGACCACGCCGCAACCACACCCGTTCGCCCGGAGGTGGTCGAGGCGATGCAGCCCTTTTACGGCCCTCGTTTCGGGAATCCGTCCAGCACCCATCGCTGGGGTCGTGAGGCCCGTGCGGCGCTTGACGAGGCGCGCGAGCGTGTAGCGAACTGTCTTGGCGCGCGGCCGGACGAAGTCTGTTTCACTTCCGGTGGAACTGAGGCCGACAACTTTGCGATTCTCGGAGTCTGGCGATGCGCCCGCGAAAAGGGACGAAACGCAGTGGTCTCGACCCCTATCGAGCACAAGGCGATTCTCGGCGCCGTGCACCAGGCCGCAAAGGAAGGCGCTGAAGAACGGATGCTGGATGTCGACGCAAACGGAATTGTACGGGACCAGTCGTTCGATTCGCTGGTGCGCGACGACGTCGCCGTTACCTCCATCATGTGGGTCAACAATGAGATCGGCGTCATCGAGCCGATCCCCGAAATGGCCGAGAAGACGAAGGAGCGCGGCGTTGTCCTGCATACGGACGCTGTGCAGGCCTTCGGAAAAATCGAAATCGATGCATCGCGGCAGATGTTCGACCTGCTCTCGATTTCCGGGCACAAGTTCGGAGCGCCCAAGGGATTCGGAGCGCTGTACATCCGCCGCGGCACCGTCATCGAGCCGCTCCTGCATGGCGGATCCCAGGATCGCGGCCGCAGGCCGGGAACTGAGAACGTTGCTGCGGCGGTTGGACTTGCACGAGCCGCAGAACTCGCAGTCGAAGAGCGCGCAGCGGAATGTGCGAAACTGCGCGGGATGCGGGATTCCCTCGAGGCGGCCATACTCGCAAAGGTGCCGGACGCCATCATCCATGGACGTGGCGCCAACCGGGCACCGCACATCATCAACATCTCGGTTCCCGGGACGGACAGTGAGTCCATGCTGATGGCGCTGGACCTCAAGGGAGTTGCGGCATCCGGCGGTTCAGCCTGTCAGAGCGGCAGCGTCGGTGCATCACATGTACTTGCCGCCATCGGTGTGAAGCCGGACCTCGCCAACGCTGCGATTCGCCTGAGCCTTGGCTCGATGACAACGCCTGACTGCATCGAGCGGGTATCGGAGCTGTTCCCGGCGCTTGTGGCGCGGGCACGCTCGATGGCCGGCGCGTGACCATGCGGAAGGAGCGCGTTCTCGTAGCTATGTCGGGCGGCGTGGACTCGTCGGTAGCGGCCGCCATGCTCGTGGAGCAGGGATACGACGTGGTCGGAGCGACGATGAAGCTGTTCTGCCATGGCGAAGACGTACCTGATCGTCCCTGCTGCTCGCTCGACTCCGTGAATGATGCCCGCCGGGTGTGCGAGCAGCTCGGGATTCCGCATTATGTGCTCAATCTCGAGACGCGCTTCGGTCACGACGTTGTAGACAACTTCGTTTCCGAATACGAGCGGGGTCGCACGCCGATACCCTGTGTTCGCTGCAACACGTTTACGAAGTTCCGCGACTTTCTTGCCAAGGCCGATGCGATCGATGCCAGGTGGATCGCGACTGGTCACTACGCTGTAGTGCGGGACGGTGTCATGTATCGCGGAGAGGACGAGAACAAGGACCAGACATACTTCCTCTGGGGAATCGACCGCGCGGTGCTCGACCGGTTGCTGCTTCCCGTGGGCGGGATGACCAAGCCGCAAACACGCGAGCTCGCACGCAAGCTGGATCTCCGTCTCATCTCGGAAAAGCCGGAGAGCCAGGAAATCTGCTTCGTTCCCGACGGCGACTACGCACGCATACTCGAACAGAAGCTCGGAAAGGATTCGCCGGCGCTTACGCCTGGTCCACTGGTGACCACCGCGGGAGTTCCCATTGGCCAGCATAATGGTTACGCCCGCTATACGATCGGACAGCGCAAGGGTTTGCCGGGCGGTTTTGCGTCGCCCATGTATGTCGTCGGTATCAGGCCCGATGAAAGAGCAGTCGTCGTTGGGAGTCGTGAAGATCTCCTCGGCCAGGGGGTAGTTGCGCGCGAAGTGAACTGGCTGGGCCCCGCAGCCGGCGTGGGAGATACAGTGCACGTGCGAATCCGCCACCGGGCCCAGCTTGCAGCCGGCGAGATCATCCGCATTGACGGAGACGAAATCGAGATCGCGCTGACGGAGCCTGTGTCCGCGATCACCCCGGGCCAGTCACTGGTGCTCTATGACGGTGAGCGCGTTCTCGGCGGCGGATTCATTGAAACGGCGCGCATGGCGCGCAAGCAGCTTCCGGTACTAGCAGCGTAATTGAGCGTTTCGCGGTAGCGGTGAAATGAAATCGTCACTTTTTTCCGCCTGAAGGACTCTTTCTTTTTCATGCGCGGATTGTAAGGTAGGGTGTCCCCTCCCTTGGAAGATGTGACGATGTCGTTGATCCCACTTGTTTCCCTGCTTGCTGCCCTGCAGGCACCGTCCAGTGACTCGATCTATGCCCTGGCGGTTGATTCAGCGCGATATCCTCAGGAGCAGCTAGTGTGGTTGCTCGATTACGGGAATGCTAAGTGGGAAGCGAATGGAACCGGCAGCACGACATTCAGAACTGTCGTGCAGATCCTCAAGCAGAACGCCGTTTCCCGATATCAGGAACAATCGCTGTCGTACAGCCCCGGACATGAGCGTCTGACACTCAACTGGGCGCGGGTCCTCAATACGAAGGGCGAAGTAATCAGTGAAGCGCCCAGCCATGTTCAGGACTCGGATATACCCGCGCAACGCGGCGATCCCGTCTACTCCGATCGCAGGGTGAAGCGTATTTCGCTCACCGGTGTGGCCCCGGGCACAATCGTGGACATCAGCTATACGCGCGATGAGCTGAAACCGTTCCTGCCATCTGACTTTCTGGTGCCATGGCGTGTGACGCCGGCCAACCCTGTGATGCGCAGCTACTTCACCGTTGACGTTCCCGAAGGAATGAAGGTGCATATTCGTGAGCAGAACCTGAATTTCAAGCGTACTGAGAAATCGGACGCCGGAAGACGGTTAATCACCTGGGCCGCCAGGGACGTCCCGGCACTCAAGCCGGAGCTTTTTGCCCCAGACTCGCTGCCGGCGGGCATGTTCATCGATGTCACTGGCCCTGTCGAGTGGGCAGACATCGCGAGATGGTATGCTGGCAATGCGCGGGACAGATATGCCCCGACGCCTGCGGTTCGCGCAAAGGTCAGTGAGGTGGTGAAAGGGGCAGCGACGCTCGACGATTCGATCGCTCGTGTCCACAAGTGGGTGGCCCAGGACATCCGGTATGTCGCAATCGCTCTCGGACTCGGAGGTTATCAGCCCCGACTTCCGGACAGTGTGATGAAGACCGGATTCGGCGACTGCAAGGACAAGGCAACACTTTTCATCACCGCCCTTAAAGTGCTCGGGGTCAACGCGTATCCGGTAATTCTCAATTCGTTCGGCAGAGTAAAGGAAACGGTGCCATCGATACAGCAATTCAATCATTTGATTGCAGCGTATGATCGAGGAAACCGCCGACAGTATGTGGATCTCACGGCTGACTTGGTCCCCCTGGGCCAGCTGCCAACGAGTTACTGGGGGAGCTTCGCACTTCTTGTTCGGGAGGACGGAAGCTCGGAGAGCGTCCGCCTACCTACGTGGACTGGAGCCGAAAACCAGTTGCGGATGAAATTGAGAGGCACACTGTCCGAAGACGGGGCGCTGACGGGGTGGATCGAACAGACAGGCACAGGGTCAGCCGAGGTAATGCTCCGCTCCATGATTCGCGCAGTCAGCGACTCGGCATCCAGAGACATGTTCCGGACCGCGCAGGCGCGCCAGATTGGCCGCGATGCGACCAGCGATAGCCTTGAGATATTTCCGCCGAAAGATTTCAGCGCAAGGCCACTCATTCGCGTACGGTTTTCCAACAGCCGCGGCGCCGACAAGACAACAGCTTCGATGATGATACTGCCCCATCCCTTCGGAGGGGGCGGGGCCGCACAAATGCTCACCACGCTCGAGAAACAGCCGAAGCGCACCAGACCCATCGACTTGAAGTATTTTCTGCCCCCGATGACGGCCGTCCAGGACGTGGAGATCACTCTCCCCCAGGGATGGAAGGCGAAACTACCTCCGGACGTTTCAGTTACGGGGCTGGTGGGCACTCATTCGATTACATATGCGCAGGAAGGCAACATTCTTCGCATCAAGCGCATTTACGGAAATGCAACGGGAGTGGCCGCGCCGGAGAAGTGGCCCGACGTGCTTGCCTGGTTCCGCAGCGCCGCAAAAGACGACGCCAGATTCATAGTGCTGGAACGTGGGAGCTGAACCACCCCGGTTCCGCGTGGAAAGGGAGGCTGAAGGCCGCCCAGTGAAGTCCTCCTGAAACAGTCAATCGTTGCGTTCGTTCAGGACGACGAGAACCACTGGGTCGCATTACTCGCGTGTGGCCACAGACAACATGTAAGGCACAATCCACCCATGGAATCGCGGCCCTGGGTGCTGACGCAAACCGGCCGCAACGAGTTTCTCGGCTTCGACCTGGAATGCAAGCTCTGTGACTCGGAGCCCGGCAGCGAAAAAGCCGGGCAGGAAATCCGCTAGCGCATGAGCGGACGGGGATCCACGGGTTCCCCCTTCCACCATTTTGTCATGTCGTCGTTGCGTGACATGGCAAAATGCAGATGAGGACCAGCCGCGGCTGCATTCCCAGTTGATCCCACGAAACCGATTGTATCGCCGCGCGCGAGTGCCTGACCCTCGCGCAGCGCCGGGTTATAGCTGTCCAGGTGCCCGTACATGTAGATGTAGCGCCGGGTCGGGTCAGCAGCGTATGCGGTAAGTCCACCGGGAACGCTGCTGTGCAGCTTGAGAAGCGTGCCGCCTTCCACAGAAAGAACCGGTGTCCCCCGCGGAGCCATTATGTCGAGTGCATGGTGAATTCGCTCGCCGCGCTTGTCGTTGAAGCTGTCCTGCAGCTCCGACCATTTCACTCCCGGGACGGGGATGAGCAGGCGCTGCATCGCAGTGCTGGCGGGCTTGGGGGAGACAGTTGTGTCGAGTGCTACCGACGGCGCTGATGCATGCGGCAGCTCCACCACCGTATCGGGAACGACAGAAATTTTTTGCGGCTGTGATTCCGGCTGCGAACAGCCGGAAAGAATGAGAAGGATGAAGCCGATGCGTGCGCTGCGCCGCTTAATACTTCATCCCGCCGGCTTCGGCAAATTCCTTCATCATTCGCTCCTGTTCGGGAGTCAGCGTCTCCGGCACCGAGATCTCGACCTCGACGATCAGGTCGCCGGCCTTCCCGCCCTTCTTGATTCCCTGACCACGCACGCGAAACCGTTTCCCCGACGCAGTGCTGGGGGGAATCCTGAGAGCGACCTTCTTCCCGTCGATTGTATTGACGTTGATCTTCGAGCCGAGCGTCGCCTGCGCGATATTCAGCGGCACTGTCGCGATTACGTCGAGACCCTCGCGCCTGTAAAACTTGTCAGGCTTGACGGTGAAGTTGATTATCAGGTCGCCCGGAGGCCCGTTCGAAGCGCCCTTCCCGCCCTGACCCTTGAGGCGAATCTTCGATCCCGTGTCGACTCCCTCGGGAACGTTGACGATGATCTTTTTCCGCGCGCGCACTTCACCAGTACCGCTGCAGGTAGCGCACTTCTCCGAGGGTACCTGTCCACGACCCAGGCAGACAGGGCACGGACGATTCACGGCAAAGCCGCCCTGGCCGAACGAAACGACGCCGCGGCCGGAACACTCGGGACAGATCTTGATGGACGCGCCCGGCGCGGCTCCATTGCCGTGGCAGGATGAACACTCTTCGTTCACCTCCAGCTCGATGGGAACCTTGCCGCCGCGAGCCGCAGTGCGAAATGGAATTTCCAGGTTGGTCTCCACGCTCTGCCCGCGCTGCGGACCTGCTGGCCGAGCACCGGCTCCCGTGCGGCCGCCGCCGCCGAACATCGAGCTGAAGAGATCACCCAGCCCGCCCAGGCCGCCAATGTCGAATTCCTGGAAGTTGATGTTCTGCGCATTACCGCCAAAGCCGCCGCCAGGCTGACGCGCCCGGCCGCCGCCACCAAAGCCGCCGAAATCAAACGCGCCAAGCCTGCTCATCTCGTCGTACTGCTTTCGCTTGGCGGGATCACCGAGAACATTGTTCGCCTCGGAGATCTCCTTGAACCGCTCGGCGGCCTTGGGGTCGCTTGCATTCGCGTCGGGGTGGTACTGCTTGGCGAGCTTGCGATATGCCTTCTTGATTTCATCCTGCGTGGCAGACGAGCTGACACCCAGGACTGCGTAGAAATCCTTTCCCTTCGCCATGGTTCGCTAGTTCAGCTGTTCCACTGCTTCACGACTACCCGCGCAGGACGAAGCAGCTGCCCCTTGAACAGGTAACCGAGCTGGTACACGCGAGCGACTACATGATCGTCTTCCTTGGCGACGGCAGGCTCCGTCGCGACGGCCTCATGCAGCGCCGGATCGAAGCTCTGGTCTACAGGATTGATGATCTCGAGTCCCGCGGTACCGAGAATCTTTGCGAGCTTCTTCTCCACCATTTCAACGCCCTGCACGACCGTTGCCGAGTCGGTGGTAGCGGGATCGACATGCGCGAATCGCGCGATATCATCGAGCGGATCGATGATCTGCTTGACGAGGTCCGCCTGTCCGCGAGACTCGGCCTCCTGCTTCTCGCGCACGGTCCGTTTCCGGTAGTTGTCATACTCGGCGGCCAGGCGCAGGTATCGCTCGCGCTCCAGGGAGGCGGGATCGGTCTCGACTGGCGGGTCCGCATCCACCGCCTGCTCGCTTCCGTCAGCCGCGTCGCTGGTCAGGTCCGCATCGCTGGTTCCGTCGGCACCGTCCGTGGCGTTTCCCGCGCCACGCTCGAAAGCGTCTTCCGACTCGAGAACCTCGCCTTCCGGCTGCTGCCCTTTTTTGTGCTTTCTATCACTCATGTCAGTAACCTAATCAGTTTGAAACTGCCGTCGAATCATCCCCAGCGCCGCCTGGACCGCCCTGTGCCGGATCTCCGCCCTGTCACCGCCGAAGATGAACGACTTCGCGCGCGGTCGCGGGCCTTCCACTGCTATCCATACGAGCCCCACTGGCTTCTCTGCACTTCCGCCGCCGGGCCCCGCAATGCCGGTAATCCCAATCGCCACTTCCGTTCCAAATTTTCGCGCGGCACCCCGTGCCATCGCAACCGCCGTCTGCTCGGAAACGGCGCCGAATCCATCAATGATCTCCTGCCCAACGTCAAGCTCGGCGACCTTTACCGAGTTGTCATAGGCAATCACTCCCCCCGCAAACACATCGCTGGATCCCGGTGTGTCAGTGAGGCGCACGGCCAGGAGCCCACCGGTACAGCTTTCCGCGACAGCTATGCGCGCCTTGTGGCGGCGACACTCCTCGATGACGACCGCCGACAACTCCGTCTCGCCCTCGCCATATACATACCGTTCAATGGGCGCCCGAAGTTTCAGTGCCGCTGCTTTGAGTCTGGCATCGGCCGCAGCGGCATCTGGGGCTCGCACCGTCAGTCTCAAATCAACCCCATCGGCCCCGGGGAGAAATGCAAGTCGAATCTCACCGAGCTCCCTGGACTGCATGGCAATCTTTTCGGCGAGTGTCGATTCGGGAAGGCCGCTCGTACGAATCGTGAGTGACTGAAGCACTTCACGGTTTCCGCCCTTCGCAATGATTCTGGGAATCAACTCCTCATTCAGGATGCCGCGCATTTCGCGGGGAACACCCGGCAGCATCGCCACCCATCGGCCGGCCTTATCCTCGAGCAGAAGACCGGGCGCGGTTCCATAACGATTTACCAGGATCTCTGCACCCTTCGGTATCTCGGCCTGGCTTCGGTTGGAATCAGGGAGGTCACCCGGCAACCCGCGCGCCTTCCAGCGTTTCCTGAGTTCGTCGAGCAGCTCTTCGCGAAGCCGTATTTCCCGTCCGAAAATCGCAGCGACTGCGGGCTTCGTGATGTCGTCGCTGGTGGGGCCGAGTCCGCCGGTGGTGATGACAGCTCCGGTGCGGGTCATTGCATCGGTAACGGCCGCAGTAATCTGCGCGGCATCGTCACCTACACTGGTACGGCGTACGACCTGCACGCCGAATCGCGCCAGTTCCCTTGCCATGTACGCGCTGTTGGTATCGACCGTGAATCCAAGCAGCAGCTCGTCGCCTATCGTAACGAGCTCGATCCGCATTTGCTATCGGGTTACGACGTGTCCGTAGCGACGCATGTACAGCCAGAGCGAATACACGGTGAGGAAGAGCGCTCCGATCATGGTCACCACTCCAACGATTCCGTTGAAGTTGGCGAATGCATTCCACGCGTCGTTCGTCCATCCGCGCTCTGCGGCAAGCGTTGCCGCAAAAAACCAGAAGAATGCGGCGCCCACCCAGGTGCACTGAAACCCGGTCTTCCATTTGGCGGGGCCGATTGCAGAAATCACCACGCCCTTACGCGCGGCGACCTGGCGGAAGATGGTCATGAACACTTCGCGTCCAATCACAATTGCAACGATCCACCAGCTCAGTCCGACCTCGCCCAACGGAGTCACGAACTTGTAAGCTCCGTGCAGCTCGTTGGAAAAGGGGCCGCGGCCCGCTGGCGCCATCAGCATGTACATCGGAATGAGGGTCGCGAACAGCAGAAGCTTGTCGGCGAGCGGATCCAGCATCTTTCCAAGATCGGTGACGAGATTGCGCTCGCGGGCAAGCTTGCCGTCATAATAGTCAGTGATAGCGACCGCGATGTACAGCACGAACGCAAAGAGGCGCACACCCCACGAGGCGATGAAGGGCAGCGTTGCAATAAATGGCGTGCTGAGAATGCGTCCCGCCGTGATCGCGTTCGGAAGATTCACTATGCGAGTGCCTTGAGTACGCGCTTGCTCACAGCCTTGAGGGTATCGAAGACGCCTTCGCCGCTGATGGCAACGGCCTCGAAGTACGGTGCCCGTTCCACCCATTCTCCGGTTGGAAGCTGGTCAACCAGGTTCTCGCCGGCGTGATAGGGATCCGGGGTGACATGCTGCAGCGCGGGATCGGTAACCTCCCAGCCGGGATTGAGAGCGGCCTGTAAATCCGACAGGGAGGCCGCATTCGGGAGGTCGCGCTTGTTGTACTGCACCACAAAGGGAATCTTCGTCAGGTCGTATCCGTATTCAGCCATGTTGTCGTACAGGTTCTGCATCGACTCGATGTTGGCTTCCATCCGCTCCACCTGTGAATCGGCTACGAAAACGATCCCGTCCACGTTCTTGAGGATGAGCTTCCGGCTGGCGTTGTAGTACACCTGGCCTGGAACGGTGTACAGGTGAAAGCGCGTCTTGAAACCGCGAATCGTACCGAGATCCACAGGGAGAAAATCAAAGAAAAGGGTGCGCTCTGTTTCCGTGGCGAGGGAGATGAGCTTGCCACGGGTGTCGGGCTTAACCTTCCCGTAAATGTTCTCGAGGTTCGTAGTCTTGCCGCCAAGTCCCGGTCCGTAATAAACGATCTTGCAGTTTATTTCCCTGGAGGCGTAGTTGATCATCGACATATGTCTTTATCTCAGGAAAAAAGACGGTCGATTTCCTTCTCTGCACCGTGCAGCACCCCGAACCCGCCTACAGAATTGTCATGATCGCGCGTCAGCGCCGAGTTGAAGATGACTGCAAGCTCGGCCGCAACGGACGGCGCCAGCATCCGTACTATCGCGAGGGTGGTCTGCTTGTCGAAGAGCACGACCAGAAGAAGCCGGTGGGCGACATCCACGAAATACAGCGACTCGTTCTCCCCTTCGTGCGCTAGCGATGTGAAATCCGCCTCGCCAATGAGGCGGGCCAGCTGGTCATTGGCGCTGAAGTCCGCGGCAGCCAGCGTTGCAAACGACGTCGTATCAAACTCCACAGGCTGCCCCGCGACGGTTACCAGCTGTCCGGAACGGTCGACCACCATGGCGCTGTGCGCGCCCGTGGCTTTCAGCAGCCGGTCGAGCGCACCGGAAACCGCGTCGATGTCGAGCTTGGTCAGGGACCAGGTTGCAGATGCCATGATTACTGTGTGAGGTTGGCTTCGATTCGCTTGAGCAGCCGCGCGCCGCGATGGCGCAAAAGCGGATTACGCTCCCATCCGATGTACTCGCGCAGAAGCTGGACGCTCCCAACTGTCGGCTTGGCTCTCAGGTATCCGAGTGCTGCAACTCTCCGAACCGCATTCCTGTTGAACAGATCACGGCGATACTGTCTCTGAAGCCTGGTCCAGACGATGGCTCCGCAGGCGGCGCCGCTCAAAAAGCCCAGTGCTGCATATCGAGAGGTTTTTCCAAGTTTCACATTGCCCGCCTGGCGGAGAGTGCCTGTGCAATAGTGACTCCGTCCGCATACTCAAGGTCACCGCCCACGGGCAACCCGCGCGCAATGCGGGAGACTGTAAGGGGGTAGGCGGACAGCTTCCGCTGCACATAAAGCGCAGTTGCCTCGCCTTCGATGCTCGGATTCGTCGCTATGATGACTTCGCGCACCTCTCCGGCCGCCACGCGATGTTCCAGCTGGGGAATATTCAGGTCGTCCGGCCCCACGCCATCCAGTGGCGACAGCCTCCCGCCGAGGACGTGATACATGCCGCGAAATTCGCCGGCCCTCTCGATGGCGCCGATGTCAGATGCCTCTTCTACGGCGCATATGACTGCGCTATCACGCCGGCTATCGTTGCAGATCACGCAAAGCTCGTCTTCGGTGAGATTGAAGCAGCGCGTGCACGGCTTGATCCTGGATGACAGCACGGTAAGCGCGTCTGCAAGCCGTCGGCTTTGTTCCGGAGCCTGCTTGAGCAGATGGTAGGTGAGCCGCATCGCTGTCTTTCTTCCAATCCCGGGAAGACGGGACAGCTCGAGTGCGAGGTCATCGATCGCCGACATCTAGAATGGCAGCTTGAACGGAAGGTTCAGGCCACCGGTGACGTCGGCCATCTTCACCTTGGCGATGTCTTCAGCCTTGTTCTGGACATCGCGCGCAGCAACCAGGATCAGGTCTTCCAGCAACGAAACGTCAGCGGCATTCACCACGCTCGGGTCGATCCTGATTGCGGATATCTGGCCCTTGCCGTTGGCCTCAACGGTCACCATGCCGCCTCCAGAACTGGCGGTCAGAGTGCTGGTCTCGAGATCGTCCTGTACCTGTTTCAGGCGCGACTGCATCTGCTGCGCCTGTTCCAGCATTTTCATGAAGTCCGGCATAAGCTCCGATTTGGAAACCGAAATTTAGCGTCCGGAGCACGGAATCGTTATCGACCCAGTGGATTAATCCAGAAGCTCGAGATCGAGTTCGTCTATGGCCGTGCTGAGCATGGGATCCTTCGCTCTCAGGGCCGTGATTTTTTCAGCCCGCAAAGCCTCGGCGCTCAGCCGGGTCCGCGACCCGTCGCTGGCAGTATCGTCCATCACTTTCTTCATGTCCTTCAGCTTGGCTGCCCGCGTCGGTGCGACGTCATCCGGCTGCGAAACCTTGAGCGGAGCGGCAGGCTGCTCCACATCGGAAACGAACCGGCTTCTTGCCGGCTCCGACTGGCGCGGCGCCGATGGCTGCCGCATCCGCTCCTCGCTCGGCGAACCCTCGCCTGACCCTCCGCCTATGTTCCGGAGCACATCCTCGATCGATACGGTGCGATCCAGAAGCGCAAACCGGACGAGGAGCATTTCTATCAGCATCTGCTGCTGACCGCTCTTCCGGAAACGGGGCTCGAGTTCGGCAATTGCGTTGAGCATGCGGAGCAGGTCCCCGGAGTTGAACTCATCCTTGTTGGATTGCAGCGCTGCGGCCGCAGCCGGAGAAACACCCTCCGCACTTCCCCCGAGCGCTACTGCCAGCTGTGCCCGGATCATGTCGGCCAGCCCTGTGAGGAAGACTCCAAAGTCCACGCCCGCATCAGCCAGCTTTGCCACGGTGGGAAACACATCCCCGGCCCGGCGCTCGGCTACAAGGCGGAGCAGACCCAGAAATTCGTCCTCCGCAACAAGCCCGAGCGCATCCCGTACCCGTGTTGCCGTTACCGAACCGCCACCAACGGAAAGAACCTGGTCAGTGAGACTGAGCGCGTCGCGCATGGACCCGTCAGCCGCACGAGCCAGCATCGCGAGCGCATCGGGTGCTGCTTCAATTCCCTCATCAGCCAGGACCTGCCTTAGGCGAATGGTGATATCCGCCGCACCAATCCGCTTCAGGTCGAAGCGCTGCAGGCGGCTCAGCACTGGTGCCGCTGTCTGGGCGATCTTCTGGGGTTCGGTCGTCGCGAATACGAACACTACCCGCGGCGGCGGCTCCTCGAGAATCTTCAGGAGTGCGTTCCATGCTTCGCGGGTAAGCATGTGAGCTTCGTCAACGATGTACACCTTGTACCGGTCGTCGCCCGTTGGCGCGTACATGGCCCGTTCCCGGAGATCGCGGGCGTCATCCACACCCCGATTGGAGGCTGCATCGATCTCTACGACGTCCAGACTGGAGGAGCCCGCCCATATTCGCTGGCAGGAAATGCACTTGCCACAGGGCTCGCCATTCTCCTGCTTGTCTTCACAGTTGAGCGCCATTGCGAGCACGCGTGCAAGCGTGGTCTTTCCCGTGCCGCGCGGACCGCATAGCAGGTATCCGTGCGCAACCCGGCCGCGTGCGATTGCTCCCCGCAATGTGCTGGACACATGCGACTGAACCGCTACTTCAGCGAAGTTTCGCGGACGGTATTTGCGAGCGAGTGCGAGGGACATAATAAGGCGGGATTACCCCAGGTCTGACGGAGCAACGTAAAACACCACATGCCGCTGCTACCTCTCGGTCCTGACGGGATTAGCGGGTCTACGCCCTCCGGGACCTGGAGCAAATGAAATATAACAAAAAAGCCCCGCGAAATTCGCGGGGCTTTTTGTAGCGGACCGACTAGCGCTTGACGTCTACGGTCGGCGTCTTGATGGTCGCGGAATCCTTGGATACCTCGACCTTCGGAACTGCTACGGTGGTCGACTCGGTTCCGACTTCAACGCTTGGGACGTTCAGCGTATCGGTCACGGTTCCAACGACCGGCTTTTCAACTTCCAGATCTCCCGACTCAGTCTTGCTGCAAGCTGAAACGGATACAACGGCCATCAGGACCGCCACTGCTGCAATCTTACGCACGATTTGCCTCCACGGGCTTAGGTGTTACGTGCCCCTGATTAAGGCAACCTTCGTTCCACGGATGAGTAAGCATTTTGTAAGCGACGTCCGGCAAACGTCGGTTTGGGGAGCCTAATCCTCGAAGGCTTCACGCTGGAGCTTTCGGACCCGACGCAGCTCGTGCACCTGGGCCACTTCCCCGCCCAGGATGAAGATCATTGCGGCGTAATACACCCAAATCACGATGATAACAGCCGCGGCGATGGTCCCCGAGTAAATGGAGGCCGGATTGAGCGACCGCACATAGGTACCGAAGACGAACTTGGCCGCTTCCAGCATGAAGCTCGTGAAAAGCGACGCGATGAGAGCCGTCTGCCAGCGAATCTTCTTGAGCGGAAGAAACTTGTAGAGCGAGAAAAACATCATCGCAATGAAGATGAACGCCACCACCTGCCCGACATTGTACTCGAGCTGTCCCATGAGGTCCTTGCGCAGCCCCGCCTGCTCGAGCACCCGGACTCCCTGGCTTGTCGCGATCGCGAGGTAGGCACTCAGCGCCGTGTATGCGATCAGGAAAACCGTCGAAAGCAGCGTAATCTTGATGTCGAAGATCTTGCCGGCGATGATGCCGCGATCGGAATCGATGTCAAAGATTTCTGCGAGCACGCTGCGCAGTGAGCCGAAAAGGCGCGTGGAAAACCATATGAAACCGATGGCGCCGTACGCCCCGACAGTTCCCTTCTCCTTGATGATGTTCACAAGGATGGAGTTGATCGGGGACGGATCGCCACTCGCCCGGGGCGGCATGAGCCTCTCCACGAATGCGGATATCTCCCCCGAGGAGACATCCGCGCTCTGATTCATGAAATAGGCGAGGCCGGCCGCAAAGAGCAGAAAAAAAGGCACTGCCGCCAACAGGATGTTGAAGGCAATGCCACCCGACAGGAAAAATATGTTGTCTTCGCCGCTGTTGTCCCACACCCGCTGAGCATAATCTCGCAGCGTCCATCCAATGCGGACGGGCAGCGGACGTTTTGGCACTAGATCTCTTTATGAGCCGCTTTGGTCTCGGCTATGCGAAACTCGAGATCCTCTCGAGCTTCGTGGGCGGCGTCACGTCCAGCTCTTACAGCGCGGGATATCTGGCGCTTCTTGAGCTCGACGGCATCGCGGGCCGAGTCGAGACGATCTTCAACGCTTTCCTTCGCGCGGGTGATCCCGTCGGTCACCGTGCCGGCGACTTCATCGACCACGTCTGCAACCGCGTCCTTCGCCTCGCCTGCCTTCTTCCTGATCAGGCGGCGGGTATCGGCACCGCTCCTGGGAGCGAACAGCAGGGCGATTCCCGTTCCCAGTGCCAGACCGAGAAACAGCGGACCGATGCCCGATGTATGCCGCTCGACGACAATGTAGGGCTCGTCATCTTCGTACCACTCGTATTCGCTCATCGATTCTCCTTAACGCTTCTTGGCTTTTGGCTTCGGCTTGGCTGCCGCTGACTTGGGAGGTGCAGCTGCTGGCTTTGCACGTTCCGCTCCCGAAATCGGCCCGCCATTGGCGTTGAGCATCGACGCGAGCTCCGATTGCACTTCAGCGAGGCTCATCCCGACGATCTTCGCCGTACGCGCAGCATCTCCCCCCGTGGAGGCGAAGCTCCGAAGCACGAGCTGCTTACGCGTTTCTGCCAGACTTGTGCCGGGGCTGATGGTAAGCGGTGCACTCGTCTCGCTGCCCGCCCGGAGGTGGCGCGGAATGATGTCGGTTGCCTCGATCTTGTCGCCGCGCGCCATGATGACCGCGCGCTCGACTGCGTTCTTCAGCTCGCGGACATTGCCCGGCCAGTTGTAGGAGAGAATCCACTCCCACGCCTGCTCGGAAAACGAGCTGAGCTTCTTTCCGTTCTGGGACGCGAACCGGCCGAGAAACTCATTGGCCAGAAGCTTGATGTCACCGGCGCGCTCGCGAAGAGGCGGAAGGAAGATTTCCACGACCGCGAGCCGGTAGTACAGATCTTCACGCAGCTCGTTCTCGCTGAGCGCCTTCTGCAGATCCCTGTTGGTCGCGGCCACGATCCGGATGTCTACCGAGATCTCCTTCTTGCCGCCGAGGCGCCGGATAGTCCGGGTCTCCAGAGCGCGCAGCAGCTTGACCTGAATGTCGGTCGGCATCTCGGCTACTTCGTCGAGGAATATCGTACCGCCGTGCGCCATCTCGAATGCGCCGGCCTTTTCGTTCGTCGAGCCTGTGAACGCGCCCTTCTCGTGGCCGAAAAGCTCGTTCTCGAGAATGTCCTTGGGGAGCGCGGCGCAGTTGAGGGCGAAGAACGGCCCCTTCGCGCGCTCGCTCTTCTGGTGCATGGCGCGCGCAACGAGCTCCTTTCCGGTTCCAGACTCACCGAGGATGAGCACGCTCGCGACGGACGGAGCAACTGCATCGATCACCTGGTACACGTGCCGCATTTCTTCCGACTGGCCCGTGAGCTCACCAAAGTGCGTCAGTCCCTCGAGCTTGGATGACAGCTCGCGGTTCTTCTGCTGGACATTGAACTTCTCGAGCGCCTTGGGAATCAGGGCCTTCAGGCGATTCAGCTTGTCGGCGTTGAGCGGCTTCTCCACGTAGTCGTAGGCTCCCTCGCGCATTGCCTGCACCGCGGAGTCAACCGTGGCCTGGCCCGTTACGATGATGCACTCCGTGGGAATCGCCTTTTCCTGAAGCTGTTTCAGGATCGCCAGTCCATCCAGCTTGGGCATCTTCAGGTCGGCAAGCACGACGCCGAAGCTGTCTTCGCTGAGCATGTCCAGTGCTTTCTGTCCATCAAACGCAACCGAAACGTCATAGCCTTCGTCCGCGAGTATGGCGCGGAGCCCCTCAACAATCGAACGCTCGTCGTCGGCAATAAGGATTTTTGCTTTCTTCATCTCAACATCTATATAGGTAGCGTGTGCGGTCGAACTGAGGTCAATCGCGGACGGTAAATATAACCGTCGAACCGTCCAGCCTGATTGAAACGCCCATGCGCGCAGCCAGCGCCCCGAGGTCACCCGAAATGTCATGGTCAGGAACCGAACCCAGGGGCACGCTGACAGTTCTGGACCCTGGCGCAGCGGTCACCTTCGCGTTCCCATCCCCTGTGGCCGCCAGTGCGAGCAGGCGAGTGAGATCGGCGAGACCCGTCGCCAGCGTGGCCGCTGCGTCACTCTCCTTCGACGCGCGCTCCGCAAAAACCTGAAGCTCTGAAAGATCGGACCCGGGCCGTGCCAGCCTGCTGCGAACCACTTCCACGTTGACGGCAACGGAATTCAACGCATTCCGCACCTCGTGTGATGCCCGCCGCGAAACTACGGCAAGCACCTCCGAGGCTTTTGCAGCATCGACCTTAGTCGCTGAGGTCGGCGTCATCGGGCGCTGCCGCCACCGACTCCATTCCGGCGTGCGGCTCCGGCTTGTGGAGCACAGGCGCGCTTACGAAGCGTGCGACGATCGGCGCTGTGTCCCCGATGGCCAGCTGGGTGAACAGGAAAGTGAACTTCGCATCATACGCTTTTGCCAGCGACTGCTTGATGGATTCATCCAGGTCCCAGAAGCGCTGCTTGAATGGACCGAGCGCCTTCTTGCGGGTCTTGTAGAAGAACTGCTCGTCGGTGTCCTTCTCCTTTCGCTCGTCCTTTGCGTTCGTGCGCAGCCACTCGTAGATCTCGCTGCGCAGCTCAACGGGCAGCTGATCGTACAGCATCGTCTGGAAGTTCGTAGCCAGGTGAATCTCCGCGGTTTCGGTGCGCGGGAAGTTGTTGAACGCGCCGTCCGGCAGCGTGGAAGCCCCGTGCTGCACCGCACCGGAAAGTCCGTATTCCTCGCGGGCAACCCTGGAAAGGGTTTCGAGGGTGTCGAGATCGAGGGCCACTTCTGCAATCGATCCGTCCGCCAGCACCACGCCACCGTGTGACGTGCCCGACTGAACGCTGATCTTCGACAGGCCGGTTACTCCGCGTGGCAGTGACGCGTTGTATCCGTCCATGAAGGCACGCAGTTCCTCTACTGTGCTGTTTTCCGTTCCGACTTCGCCGATCTCACCGCCAACTGACACGGTGACGCCCTCCGGCTCTATCTGGCGGATCAGCTCCGTCATTTCAGCGGCCCGCTCGAAGTTCACGCGCTGCTGTTCGGGAACGGTGGGCTTCGAAAGGTCCACAAGCGTGGACGTATCCACATCGATATTGAAAAAGCCGGCGTCGATTGCCTCGCGGGCGAGCTGCTTCACCGCGTTCACCTCGCCTTCGGGATCCGTCGCGTACTTCTTTGCGCTGACCTGAAAGTGATCACCCTGAATGAACACCGGACCGCGGAACCCCTCGCGCAAGGCCGCCGCAAGAATGACGGCAACATATTCGCCCGGCCGTTGATCCGTGTATGCGATTTCCGATCGTGCTATTTCACAGATGAACGCGCCGGCGTTCATCTTCTTTGCAACCCTGAAGATCGACCGCGCCGTGTCGTAGGCCATTCCACGAACGTTGATCGCGGGAACGGTGAAACCCTTGGTCTCGCCGCGGCCGCGCGCGATGTAGAGGTCGTGTATCGAAGCCGGCTGCACGCCCAGAACCTGGCCAATCTCCCAGATCATCCAGCGCGCGCGGTCACGCTCCTCCTGGGTCCCGAACACCGCCAGCCGGGCCAGCTCGTCCATGGCCTCCGACTCGATGGTGCGCGTGTCGCTCACGCCAAGCAGACCGTACTCGATAGTAATCGCTCTTTCAATCTTCATGAGTTGCATTTCGAAAGGTTGAACCTGAATGACCGCATGTGCAAGTCCTAAACGGACCAGCGATGATCGGCCTTGGGAAGAGAATCCCACTCTGCTCTGGCAGCTTCCGCACCTGGCCTGCCCAACATCGCGTACGCGAACTGCTTTCCGAGCTCGACACCCGGCTGGTTAAAGGCATCCACGCCGTAGAGACTGCCCGCGTACGCAGTGGCGATCTCGAGAAACATGATTAGCGACCCTATATGCCATTCGTCTATGGTATCCAGGCAGATCGTCATGTTGGGACGTCCTCGCCGGGCCAGCGCGCCTGCGGTTGCGCGCTGCTCCACGTCGATCAGTTCGCCAAGCGAATGGCCTGCGAGATACCCGAGCTCCTTTACATCACTGAACGCAGCGGGGATCTCGATGTCGCGACCCCGCTCCCGCACAACGACAAAAGTAACCGTCTTGTCCGCCGGCCCCTCCATGAAGAGCTGCACCTGGCTGTGCTGATCCGTTGCACCCAGGGCTGCTATGGGAGTGGGACCAATTCCCCTGCCCGAGCGCTGCTTGCCGAGACTTTCCGCCCAGAGTTGGACGAACCAGGCAGCAAAGTCGCGGAGCGGATCCGAATAGGGCATGAACACGTGGACATGCTTGCCATGCTTCGTGTCCGCCAGCCATTGCAGCGTTGCATAGACAAGCGCTGGATTGGACTCCAATGAAGGCTCGCTGCATCGCGATGCCATCTCGGCCGCGCCCGCGGCCATGGCGGAAACGTCGATTCCGATCAGCGCTGCCGGAAGCATTCCCACAGGCGACAACACGCTGAACCTGCCGCCAACATTGGCGGGTATGTCGAGCGCAGTGATGCCGAGCCTGTTTGCGAGCGGTCGGAGAGCACCCTGCTCTGGGTCTGTGATGAACACAACGTGATGCGTCACCGGCAGCCCTGCCTGCCCGAGTTTATCGTGCACGATGAGAAACTGCGCCATCGTCTCCGCGGTGCCTCCAGACTTGGAGGTGACGACGAAAAGTGACCGGGACAGCTCCAGCCGGTCGAGCAGGGCGCCAATGGTCACCGGATCAACATTGTCGAGGACATGCAGTCGCGGCTGCCCCTCACGATTTTCGCGCGAAAGGGTATTCCATGCATACGGCCGGAGCGCGGTCCTGAGCGCGATAGGCCCGAGTGCGGAACCTCCTATTCCAAGTATCACCACGTCATCGAACTGCTCGCGAACCTTGCCTGCGTAGGCCAGTGACTGAGCCAGCAGCTTCATGTCGGACGCAATATCGATGAACCCTGCTGATCCGCTGCTGCGCATGCTTCCCACCGCAGCGTGCGCACTGCGAGCCGCCTGGAGTGACTCCTTCCACTCGGCAGCGGAGATACCGCTCTCGATGGGCTCCATCATGTTCCAGTAATCCAGTCGCAGCGCCATTAGTCGATCCTGATGGTTAGTCCGTCGAACGCTGGAGCGATGCCCCGCGGCAGCTCCGCTTCCAGATCGGCGTGGAAGTTGTGGTGCGTGAGATGGGTGAGGAAAGTCCGCTCTGCACCGATCTTCCCTGCAACGCTGATCGCTTCGGAGATACTCAGGTGGCTCGGGTGCTCTGTGCGGAAAAGCGCATTCAGAACCAGAACCTTCACCCCTTTGTATATCTCGATCGCCTTGTCGGTGATCGCCTTTGCGTCGGTGATGTAGCCCAGCGGTCCGATTCTGTAGCCGAACACATCGATGTTGCCGTGGGGCAATGCAACCGGCGTCACTTCGACGCCGCCGATATCCACTGGCACGCCCGGCTCGAGAACGCGCGCAGAACCCTCCGGCTTCGACGTACCGGGCGGCGCGCGATAGTTGTCGTCAAAAATGTAGGGAAAACGACTCGCCAGCCGGTCCAGGGAATCCTTTGGGCCATACATGCCCAGTGGTGCATCACGCCGCACCGTGATCGCGCGTATATCGTCGAGACCATGCGTGTGATCCGCATGATCATGAGTGAAAAGAACAGCATCGACCCGGTCTATTCCCGCGGCGATAAGCTGGAGTCTCAACTCTGGCGGCGTATCGATGAGCAGCCGGATTCCATTGTCCGTCTCGACGACAGCTCCCACCCGATTGCGCTTGTCGCGCGGATCGGGTGAACGGCATACCGCACAATTGCATCCGATCTGCGGGACGCCGAAACTGGTGCCGGTGCCGAGAAAGAGCAGCTTCAGAGGGTTTCCACCTTGAGCAGGTTGGTAGTGCCGGGAACGTCGAACGGGACGCCGGCAGTAACAATGATGCGGTCACCCGCCGAAGCCAGCTGCTTGCGAACCACCGTTTCGCGGGCAATGACCATCATTTCATCGTAGGAGTTGCAGTGCGGAACGAGCTCGGGGATTACTCCCCAGACGAGAGCGAGCTGCCTGCAGGTGCGCGGAACATCTGTAAGAGCGAGGATCGACACACCCGGGCGATACGATGAGACGATCCGTGCGGAGAAGCCGCTCTTTGTGAAAACCACCACCAGGGGAGCGGCGAGCATCTCGACCGCCGCCGTCGTTGCAGCGGCGATTGCAACCTCGGTCGGTACCACACGATGGGCCTCGACGCCGTCGTCGAACACCTGGCGTGCAACCGGGGACCGCTCGATTTCGGTAATGATTCGCGTCATCGCTTCGACCGCGAGACGAGGATATGCACCAGCGGCAGTCTCCGCTGACAGCATGACCGCATCCGTGCCGTCCAGAATCGCGTTCGCAACGTCGCTGGCTTCGGCACGGGTCGGGCGCGGATGTTCGATCATGGACTCGAGCATCTGCGTGGCAGTGATGACAGGTCTCCCGATGCGGTTGGCCAGAGCGATGATTCTCTTCTGGGCGTTGGGAACCGCCTCGAAGGGAAGCTCTACTCCCAGGTCACCGCGGGCTACCATCACTCCGTCCGAAGCGTTGAGGATGCTCTCGATGTTGGACAGCGCGACATCCATCTCGATCTTGGCAATTACCAGCAGGCCTTTGGGCACTTTCGAGCGGAGGGATTCGATATCTCCCGCATGCCTTACGAAGCTCAGCGCGAGATAATCCAGCTCGTGCTCGATCGCGAAGCGGATGTCGGCCTCGTCCTTTTCAGTGATGGACGGCGCGGTGACGTGCACACCGGGCAGATTCAGTCCCTTGTGGCTTCGCACCACTCCGCCGTGCAGCACTCTCGCTCTCACACGCGGCGGAGTGCACTCGAGAACCACCAGCTCAATCAGGCCATCATCAACGAGAATCCGGTCGCCAACATTCACGTCGTTCGCAAGCTCGGTGTAGGTGACAGGCACTTCCCCGGCCCGCTCTTCACCTTCGTGCACGAGGACGACGTCCTCACCCTGATCGAAAGGAACTGGCGCCGCAAGCTCACCAATCCTGATGCGCGGGCCCTGAAGGTCACCCAGCAGTGCAATCGGTTTTCCGAGCTCGCGTGAGAGCTCACGAATTACTTCGATCGTCTCAGCGTGCTGTTCGTGCGTTCCATGAGAAAAGTTGAGACGCGCGACATTCATTCCCGCTTCGATCAATCCGCGGAGACTGCCGCGTGATGCGGAAGCGGGACCTAGTGTGCAGACAATCTTGGTACGCGGGATGTATTTCGCTGTCACCGCGCTGCTGTCTTGAGTTGCGACACCTTGGTCCCGATTCCGCCGAGCAGCGTATCGAAGGACTTCTGGAAGCTTGCAAGTCCGTCAACCAGAAGCTTGTCCGTGACATCCTGCATGGAAATTCCCACACCTTCCAGCTCGCGGATTGTACGAACCGATTCTTCCGGATCGCGATCGACTGTTACAGCGACCTCGCCATGGTCCTTGAATGCCTCGATGAGACCGGGCGGCATCGTATTGACTGTCTGCGGTCCAATCAGCTCTTCAGCGTAGACCACATCACGATACGCGGGATTCTTGGTGCTCGTGCTTGCCCAGAGCGGCCGCTGTACACGCGCGCCAGCCGCTTCGAGTGCCTTCCACCGCGGCGAACCGAATCGCTCGACAAAGAGCTGGTAAGCCAGCTTCGCGTTGGCTATCGCCGCGCGTCCCTTGAGCGAGTTGAGCAGGCCGGCCTCCTCGGGCGCCTTCTGAACGAGCGCATCCAGGCGCTTGTCCACCTCCGTGTCCACGCGGCTCACGAAAAAGCTCGCGACCGACGCGATTCCATCCACGGGCTTCCCTGCCTTCACTCGATCTTCCAGCCCTGACATGTACGCGTCGATTACGCGGTCATGGGCGGCGATCGCGAAAAGGAGCGTGATGTTCACGTTTATGCCGTCGGCAATCAGCGTGCGTACCGCGGTCGCTCCCTCGGGAGTGCCTGGAACCTTCACCATGAGATTGGGACGGTTCACGGTTTTCCAGAGCCGCCGAGCCTCCTCGATCGTTGCATTTGGATCGGCCGCGACTCCCGGCGAGACTTCTATTGATACATAGCCGTCGTTGCCGCGCGTCTTGGTGAATACCCCCGCGAACAGATCGCAGGCGCGCCGCACATCCTCAGTCTCTACAAGCTCAAAGAGCTGGGATGGAGTCTGCCCGGCGTCCGCCGATGCGAGCTGCTCGTCATAGGCAGAACCCTGCGCGAGAGCCTTTTCGAATATGGTCGGATTGGACGTCATGCCCGTGAGGCACTCGTTCCTGATACGATTCTCCAGCTCACCGTTGTGGAGCATCGTGCGGTCTATATTGTCCAGCCAGATGGACTGGCCAGCTTCATGTAGCTCTTTTAGCCTATCGCGAGTCATTTCAGGCCTCCTTTGTCCAATCTAAACCGGAGAGGCGGCGCCGCGAACCCGAAAGTGAGGACCGAACCTGCGGAAATGCCACAAAGCGCGGCCGTAAGCACTCGAAATGTCTTCCTCCTTTCGCCAGCCAGCACCTCAGGCAAAAGGGCCGAACTCCTCTTCAATACAAGGGCGCGATTCGCGCTCGCAGAGAGGCTGCACGACGGCGAGGAAGTCCCCCTCGGGGAAATATTCGCCTTTCTGAGCGGCCTGTATTTTCGCGGGAAGCTCGCCTATGCCGAACGGTACGCCAGGGCGGGATTGTCGGGCGACGATGTGTACATAATCACCTCCAACCGCGGACTCCTCTCCCCGAGTACCGGAATCACTCTCCCGGAACTCAAGGCCTTTTCCGGAACTCCAATCGACCTGCGGAACGCCGAGTACCGTTCGACACTGGAAACTGACATTGCAAGCCTTTGCACCCGGCTGCGGAGCGACGACGCTGTTGTGCTGCTCGGCAGTATTGCGACGGGAAAGTATGTAGACCTGTTATTGCCCTTCCTGAACGACAGGCTTCTCTTCCCGGCAGGCTTTGCCGGGCTGGGGGACATGAGCCGCGGTTCCATTCTGCTCAAGAGCGTACAGTCCGGCGTGGAGCTGAAATACCTGCGTGTCAACGCTGCTCAGCGCAGCCGGGCAATGCGCTCAGCCGGCCGCTAGAAATTTTACGATCGCAGAATTGACTGCCGCTGGATCCTCCAGCTGAGGCCAGTGGCCCAGCGCGTCAAATCTCTGCACGCGGAGATTGGGTACATGGCGCAATGCAGCATCCGCCAGCTGGGGAACCAGATACTTGTCCCTCGCGCCCCACAGAATCAGCGTTTCAGCCGAAACCGGAGTGACTTTTTCAGGCCTGTGTGCCGAGAACAGAAAGGCGCGGTAGTAATTGAGCGCGGCAGTCAGCCTGTATTCACGGGAAAATGTCTTCACATACTTCGACAGGTCACTCTCTGTCACGCTTTGTGAACCACCCCCTGCCCCGCGCCATACTCGCTGGAGCGCCGCCATGTTCCGGCGCTTGAGCAGAAGTTCAGGAAGCAGCGGAACCTGGAATGCAGCGACATACCAGGATTTCAGCGCCTGGGCCGATGTAATCAGCGCGCGCGTGTAGGTGGCGGGATGCGGCGCATTCATCACCACGAGCTTTCGCAGTCGCTCCGGGTGACGCATTGCGAGATCCCACGCTATCACGCCGCCCCAATCGTGACCTGCAACATGCGCTGTGAGTATTCCGAGCGTGTCCAGAACACGAATTACATCGTTCGAAAGCTTGTCGACCGTATAGTTGCGCACCCCGATTGGTGCGGCACTGCGGTTATAGCCGCGAAGATCCAGCGCGATCACTCGAAATCCGCTGGACGCGAGCGCCGGAATCTGGTGGCGCCACATGTACCAGAAATCGGGAAAGCCGTGCAGAAGCACCAGAGGCTCGCCGGATCCATGCTCCACAAAATGGATTTCCGGTCCGCCGTCCCTGGTCAGCCCGTGAATCCAGCGCTCGCGTGCCATGAAGTAACGGTTCAGGTGTAAAGAATCAGCCTACAGATTTTCACTTTTTCCCCGACTGAACTGAAGTGGAAATGCAGTGAACGTTCCAGCATGACAAGCGCTATCGGTCCGACGGGCCTTTCGCTTCCCCACGAAGCAGCGCATCCGGTGGACGTGCGACTGGATCCCGTCACAGTGGACAGAAACCGGCTCACGGCCGCATTCAGGCCCATCCTTGCGATTCCCCATCTGGTGCTGGTCGGCGGGCCTGCGGCTGTCGCGTTCTCGGTGGTCGCGCGCGACGGTTCCGATCCGAGGATCGACTGGGGAGCATCGTCGGGCGCCTTCGGTGCCGTTGCAGGCGCGATTGCCATTATCGCGTGGTTCTCCATCATTTTTACGGGGCAGTACCCAGCGGGCCTCAGGAGCATTGTGCTCATGTATCTGCGATGGCGGGTGCGGGCCGTCAGCTACCTCATGCTGCTGCGCGACGAGTATCCTCCCTTCGGTGAAGGCGAATACCCCGCACAACTTGTCCTGGACGAATCACCTGCAGAGCGGGACAGAGTTTCTGTCGGGTTCAGAATTTTTCTGGTGCTGCCGCACCTGATTGCCGTCACCTTCCTGAATGTCGCCTGGGCAGTGACGACGCTAATCGCATGGTTTTCCATTCTCTTCCGGGGCACCTTCCCCATGCAGCTCTACCATTTCGGGCATGGTGTGATGCGCTGGACGACGCGGGTCGAGGCGTACCTGCTTCTGCTGCACGACGACTTTCCGCCATTCTCGTTCAGCTGATCCCGGACAAAAAAAAGCCTGTCGAATTGACAGGCTTTCTTTTTTTCTCCGGGCTTCTTAGCGCCGCCCGGCGTAGGTGATTTTCCATATTCGTCCGGCAGCATCGTCGCTAACGAAAATGGACCCGTCAGGAGCCTGCGCTATCCCCGCAGGACGGTGCTCGGCCTTTGCAGGATCGAGGATGGCCGTGAAATTGTTTGCAAACTCTTCGAAGGTCCCTGTCGGCAGGCCGTTGACCATGGGAATGAAGACAACCTGATAGCCGGCCTGGGGCAGCGGTGCGCGATTCCATGATCCGTGAAAGGTGGCAAACACACCATTGGTGTATTTCGCCGGGAACTGGCTGCCCGTGTAGAAGAGCAGGTCGATTGGGGACCAGTGGGCCGGGAGGCCGAGCATCGGATCCTTCCTGGTTGCACACCGACCAACCTCGTTTCCGTCGCCGCCGTATTCCGGTGCCAGCACCGAACGTTTCCTGATTCCGTCGTAGTAGCAGTATGGCCAGCCGAAATCATCACCCTGGTTTATTGCGACAAAGATCTCTGCCGGGAGCTCGGCGTTCTGCTGCTCGGTGAACTTGGATGACCAGTTCCCGAAAAGCTGATCGCGTCCATGCACGATGGAGTACAGCTGCCCGCTCGGGGCCACTCGAAGTGCCGTCGCATTCCTCAGTCCGGTGGCAAAGCGACTCGCGAGCGAAGGGCGCTGATGCAGCCTGTCCGCGCTGAACTTCCATATCCCCGCGCGAGTGTCCAGCTCGGTGCACGGGTCAACGCCTTTCGATCCTGCGCTGCGATCCTTTTCCTGGCAGGCATTGGTGGCAGAGCCAAAGTTCACGTACAGCGTTCCATCACGAGCGATGGTGAAGTTCCGGGCGGTGTGACCCGGCGGTCCTGGTATCGCAGCCACCACGGTATCGACGCCACCCTTTGGCCGGAGTGTGCTCCAGTCCATCCTGTAGCGAACGATTGAGCGACCAACATCGGCGTACACCCAGTCTTTATAGAGAGCGATCCCGGTCCCGCCACCCGTTCCGAAACGCTGGATGACATCTGCGCGTCCGTCCTTGTCGTTATCGCGGAGTGCGACCTGACCGGGCTTGATCGCAGAGACCGCGGGGTTGCGTCCCGCCTGCATGTTTGCAATGAGGTCTCCACCCGCCGACACGGTCATGTGCCGGACCGCGCCAACGGAGTCTGCGAAGATCGTCGCACAAAAACCGGCTGGGAGCTTGAGCCCGGCTGTTTGGGCGCAGGGAGCCGGCTCTGCGGCACTGGCTGCGCCGTTGGTGCGCACGTTCCCTGTTTGCGAACACGCGCTTGTGAGAGCGCCGGCGATTGCGGCTGCTAAGTACAGTTTCTTTTTCATGGCCTGTTGGTGTCGATTGTTGGCATCCAGACGTTTCCCTGCGAAATTCGTGCTGTCAGGTGGCCTGCCGTCCACGGGCAAAAGAAAAGCCCGCCAATCGGCGGGCTTTTGCTCGGTGATCAGGCGCGAATCAGCCGCACTCGGAGAAGCCGCAGACATGGCACTTCATGCACCCTTCTGCCATCTCCAGTGACGATCCGCAGTCAGGACAGGTTCCCATGAAAGCTTCGCCGCCCATCTTTTCCACCTGGAACTGGGACTGCGCACCCGCATCCGACTGCGCCATCACCGGCTGTTGAGCAGTGGCGGGCGCTGAGGCGGACGGAGCGTTGGTCGAGAGCAGGTCCTGCTGCACTCCCTGCTTCTCCCGCATCCAGTTCTCCAGCGCGATTCCGATGGCATCGGGAACCGACAGGACCTTGTTTGGGCCGAGTCCAATTGCGCGATCCGACGCGATTCCACGCAGCTGTCTGTGGATTTCACGAATCGGAATTCCGGAACGCAGCGCGAGCGAAATCAGGCGTCCCATCGCTTCCACATCGGCCATGGCAGATCCGCCTGCCTTTCCAAGGTTGATGAACACCTCGAAGGGCTGGCCCCTGTCGTCTTCCGTGATGTTTACGAACATCGTGCCGAGCGGCGTTTCCATTCTCGAGGTCGTGCCGCGGAGGGTGTTCGGACGGGCGCGCTTGGCACGGCGCTGGAGATTTTCAGCTTCCGCGTCGAACAGCATCTTCTTGAGGCGATCATTTTCCGCCTGAATCTCGGCAATCGTTCCGTGCAGGTCGCCAACTTCCTCGCGCGCGGTCTCTCCATTGCGCTCGGCCTTGGCCTTGTCGGTAGCGCCCGTGGAAAGCACCTGGTTGTCGCGTGAGCCGTCCCGATACACCGTGACGCCCTTGCACTTCATGTCGTAGGCGAACTCGTAAATCTTCCGCACATCTTCCGGCGTGGCCGTGTGCGGGAAGTTCGTGGTCTTCGAGATGGCGGAATCACAGTGCTCCTGGAAGGCAGCCTGCATGCGGACGTGCCATTCGGGCGTAATGTCGTGCGCCGTGACAAACACCTTCTGCCAGCGCTCCGGCACCTCGTCGAAGTGGATGTGTCCCTGCTTGGCAATGCGCTCCATGAGATCATCGGAGTACCAGCCTTCGCGCCTGGCGATCGCGACGAACTCCTCGTTTACATCCGGCATCATTGCTCCCGCCTGGTTGCGCATGAACGCAACGGCGAAGAGCGGCTCGATGCCCGACGAACAGCCGGCGATGATCGAGATGGTTCCCGTCGGCGCAATCGTGTTGACGTTGCAGTTGCGCAGCATCTGCATGGGACGGATGCGCTCGCCATTTTCGTCGCGCGCGCAGGTTTCGTCCGGTCCCCAGATGGAGCGTGCCCACTCGGGGAATGGTCCGCGCTCGTTGGCAAGCCGCTCGCTTTCCTTCTTCGACTCGATGTTGACGAACTCCTGGAGCTTGTTTCCGAACGCCACGCCTTCTTCGGAGTTGTACGGAATTCCAAGCTTCACGAGCGCATCCGCAAAACCCATCACCCCAAAGCCGATTCTGCGAATTCTCTTGGAGAGCGCGTCGATTTCAGGGAGCGGATACTTGTTGACGTCGATGATGTTATCGAGGAAGTGCGTGGAGAAATGAATGTCCTTCGCCAGCGCGTCCCAGTTCATCTGTCCATCTTCTACGTACAGTCCGACGTTGATCGAGCCCAGGTTGCAGACGTCGTATGCGAGAAGCGGCTGCTCACCGCATGGATTCGTTGCCTCGTACTGGCCGATGTGCGGAACGGGATTGTACCGGTTGGCTTCGTCAATGAAGAAGCAGCCCGGTTCTCCCGTGCGCCATGCGCCGTCGATCATCTTGTCCCAGACGGTCTTTGCATCCAGCTGCCCGGTGACTTTCCCCGAGGATGGATCGATCAGGTCGTAGCTGGTTCCCGCCTTCACCGCTTCCATGAACTTCGTGGTGACAGCAACGGAGATGTTGAAGTTCGTTATCTGCGTGAGATCTTCCTTGCACGCGATGAACTCCATGATGTCCGGATGGTCCACGCGCAGAATGCCCATGTTGGCGCCCCGACGCGTTCCTCCCTGCTTCACGGCATCGGTCGATGCATCGTACAGCTTCATGAAGGAAATGGGTCCCGATGCAACGCCCGTCGTGGAGCGCACCATGGAACCGTTTCCACGGAGACGCGAAAATCCAAAACCGGTTCCGCCGCCTGACTGATGGATTAGCGCCATTGACCGCAGAGTGTCGTAGATGCCGTTCTGGCCGTTGGACAGCGAATCCTCGACGGGAAGAACGAAGCAGGCCGACAGCTGCCCGAGCGGACGCCCCGCGTTCATCAGCGTTGGCGAGTTCGGCTCGAACTTGCGCTGCGTCATCAGGCCGTAGAAGGACGTTGCCATCGCCGTGACTTCAGCATCGCTTGCCCCATACCGGCGATCGGCTTCAGCGACCGTGCTGGCAACACGCCAGAACATGTCTTCCGGCTGCTCCACCGGCTTGCCTGTAGCATCCTTGATCAGGTAGCGCTTGGAAATGACTGTGCGCGCGTTCTGATTGAGATCGGCAGCGTCGGACGGTGGACGGGACGGAATTGGCATTAGTACATCTCTCCGCGGGTGAAGAATATTGATAGTAAGGTACGTTTTCGACGTATTGTCTCACGCCGAACATTCTGGCGTGGGGGGAGCATCTTATGAGTGTTCGTGAGTCCACGCCAGTACTTTCGTAACTGCTTACAGCACAACGTGTTAGATAATCAACATCACGAATCGAAATCAGGCTTTTGGTTTTCCACTGAACTCAGCCGTAAAACTCAGCAAAAACCCGTCAGGCTCGAGACACTCAACTGGCGCCAGGGACCGCGACACCACAAGTGCCCACAGCATAACAGTTTAGATCTCTGCAGCATTTGCGATCGCCAGGATAATTCCAGCTCATGGCTCCATGCTGGCCCCACCGGTGACACCCACAAAACCGCTGAGCTTGCCTCCAAACACGTCGCCGAACCTGCCGAAATAAATGGCCTCCACCGCAAACCCGCGCTGTGGAGACCATGAGTAAAATCTAACCTCTCGGGCCTTAAAAAGAACTGCCCGCGGTGACGAAAAATGAGGGAGAGCTGCCCTTGAAACGGCCCTTGGCCACTCGCTGGGCCACACCCAGCCTGAACCTGAAGGGGATGTCCCGCTGCAGACCTGTGTCCAGATTCAGTTCGGCGCCCACTGACCCGATCCAGGGATTACCCACATCCGCCGGCTCACACGCTTCTGCCGTCGTGAGTGCTGCCGCGGGACAGTAAGCTCGGCCCGCGTCCCCAAACAGGTCACCGGACACACGGTCGAGAAAGAGCGGGATCCATCCGGTTCCACGCCCGGGAGCTGCAATCGGAAAGCGATACTCGACCGATCCGGAAAAAGCGCGAATGCCCCGTTCCGCCGATGGCGAAAAGCCGCGCACTCCGAAGGTCCTCGCGGCGTCACCTACTCCGTAACCGGGAACTACCTCCAGGGATGCTCCGCTTATTCCGCCGACGGACAGATTGGAAATGGCACGATCGTCCGCATAGCCGCCCGCCACTCGCGCCGCTATCACATGGTGTGCAAAGCCGGGAAGGTCCAGCGACTTGTACATCGCGACGGCGCCCACAAAAGTGCGCGTCGACAAACCTGAACTCCCCTCGCGCCAGCGCTGCCGGGCCGATCCACTCAACACCAGACCATCTTCACGGGAAATGCTGAGCGTCGGGCGCTGCACATTGCTCCAGAGGCCGCTCGCGCTGATTGCGGGATAGCGAGTGGTCGCCTGAAACCTCGCGGGGAGCTTTGTAAGGATTGAATCGGGCGACGTTCGATAATCCCGGGTTTCCAGCTCCGCCCCGATGCTCACCTCACTGAGTGTCCGGAAGCGCGGCCTCATGAAAGTGAAACGTGCGGCTGCAATGCGATCACGCCGGTCTAAACGAGCCACGGGCTTCACGATGCCTTCCGCAAACACATTTGCGCGGTCCCACACCTGCTCGAGCGAGATGTCCAGCAGTGGAACGCCGAGTCCGGCGAACCGGTAGCCAAGGTAGCCGGCAACTTCGTGGTACCGCGTCTGGATCGTTGCGGTCGCGAAGTACTGGTGGCGCCCCACCACGTCAGCGCCGCTTGTTTCGAGGCCCCACTCTGTACCATCCAGAGTCGAGCTGTAAAACACCGGCTCCCAGTATCTCGGCCGGAGCGTAGACAGTGCGCTGTACGCATTGACCTTGGCGCTGCTCTCTTCGAGGGGTACGCCTGCTCGAACCGAATCTGCGACACACTGTGCACACGTAGTACGGCGCAGCGCGGCAGGCATTTTCCCTGGCTGTAACCCCGCGTCAAGCGGCGCTACGCCGAGGTGGTAACCTTTTCCCGTGTACAGAACACTCGCGAGTGACCGGCCGTCAGGTGATGGCTCGGGCGACATCAGCCCTGTCACTGCTCCGGAAATTCTCTTCGGTATTCCACCCGGAGTCCAGGTGTAGAGTTGTGGCGCGCCGTCACGGTCCGAGCTGAAGAAAACTTGCCGGCCGTCTGCGCTCCACGAAGGTGTTGCATCTGCCGCGGGTGAATCCGGCGTCTTCGCGATGACCCTGCCCAGCGTGTCCATCACAACGATCGCCGACAGTCCGCCGCGTGTGATGCGAACCGCCGCGATCTGCTTTCCATCGGGGGACCAGCGCGGCTCGGCCCATTGAACTGCAACCGATTCGTCCGTCAGCGGGCGAATCTCCTTGCCATCGCGCGACACGAACACAAGCCGCGTGGTTGCAGGAACTGCCTGGACCGCGACGATCCGACCATGTGTGCCTACATCAGGCGTCGTGAGACGGGCGTTCTGTGTCAGGCGAACCTGGTCCTTCCCACGCTGCACGAAGAGATCACTGCGAATGACGTACGGGCTGAGATACTCGTGCTGCGCGAACAGCAGCGAACCATCAGGAAGGGGCAGGTTCGCCTGCACATCGTTGCGGCGTCCCAGCTTTTCGCGGCGCCCGTCCACGGGAATGGAAAAGGCCGAGAGAGATTCCTTTCCATTTGATACGGTCGCGAGAAGCGTGTCTCCCTTCCAGCGCGGGAAGTGCGTCACCCGTGCATCGGGAGTGAGGTCCCTCCATCCGGGAGCGGCAGCCAGGCCGCGCGGCGTGACACGCAACAGCGAGTCCGACCAGTGCTTCCACGCATCCTCAAACGAAATACCAAATGCACGCTTCACCGCCCTTCCACGAAAGAACGGAAGCGCAACTGCAGACTCCTCGATGAAAGTTCGGATGGATCCCGGACCCCTGGTCTGTGACAGGTAATCGAAGAGGAGCGAACCATACACATAGACGACCTCGCCCCCCGGAAACTGTGTGGAGGATCGAGAAAGATCGGGAAGCCCTGGAATGCGCCCGTTTGCCGCCGCTGCCCGGGCTACCATCGAATGAAAGCTTCCCTCCAGCCGTCCGCTCCCCGTCAGGCGCGACTCATAGTAGACGGCGAGACCCTCGGTCATCCACGCCGGCCCCATCGCGTTTGGAAAGAGAGCGGGATGCCGTCCCAGAATGCTGCGCGCCAGTCCATACACCCCGCGCGCCCGGTCAAGATGGAAGATGTGGGTAAGCTCGTGAGTGATCACGAGCTGGCTCCAGTCGCTGTAGTTGCGCAGCGACGCCGCGTCGATCGGGGGATGCGCGAAAACCACTATGGTGTTGTACGGAAAGACCGTCGCATAACCGTTGGTGAAATCCACGTTGTCCGAGATCACCAGCTCGATTCTGCCTTTTGGCGGCACCAGCTCGGCGGCGAGCTGCCTGTATGCGCGTTCCGCATTAACCGCGGCCCGCCTGCCCTCACGCTCGAGCTCGGGGGTGAAGTGAATGTTGAAGTGCTCGGTGCGCAGCGTCAGCCAACGCGCATCCGGTGAGATTTGCGCGCCCGCAGACGCCGCACAAAGGGTCAGCGCGGCGACCAGACCCCGGAACTTCACTTCTGTTGTGCCAGCGACCTGAAATAATCCTCCAGCCCCTGAATGATTCCGCGCGCGTACTGGGACTGGTATTGATCGGTTCGCATTGCGGCCTCCTGGTCCGGCATCATGATGAACGCGCCCTCTGCCAGTACCGATGGCATCCAGGTGCCTCGAATCACCGCGAAATTTCCATAATGAACTCCCTTGTCCGCCAGACCCATTTCATTCAGAAGACCCCGTTGAACATGCTGCGCCAGCGGCCGGGAGTGCGGATAAAACGAGTATGTACTGGTCCCCTGCGCTCTGTATGGATTCACGCCATCGGGCAACGCATTCAGGTGAATGGACACGAAGGCATGCGCGCCATTTCTTCGCGCCACGGTCGGGCGAACAGCGAGATCCACATCTTCGTGCGCGGTGCGCGTCATCACGACATTGGCTCCCCGCTCGAGCAGCAGGTCGCGAAGCTTGAACCCGACGGGGAGTGTAGCCTGCGGCTCCCATAAACCAGTGGGGCCAGTTGCGCCCACAGGCGGATGTCCGGGATCGACAGCGATGGTCAGTCCGCGAAGCGGCGACGCGGGGTCAATGACGGGCGGACGGCGAAGCCGGAGCGTGAACACGCCGTCCCGATAGAGGGCGAGGTATCCGAATGGCGCGGACGTCAGGCTTATTCGGTACACAACGCGATCCCGCGTGCCATCCAGTTGTATTCCCGCCAGATAGGAATCTTTTGACACCACGAAGGCGGGGCTGCCTGCTGCGACAGCCACTGAGTACAGCGTCAGGTCCACTCCACGCTCGCTTTCCTCGACAAGGAAAGCAGGCGAAGCATTCGCCGCGATGTTCACATCGATCCAGTCGGCGGTCGCTTCGAGACGCGGTGTGCCGACCGTAACCGGTACAGCGCTGGATGCGGCTGCTTCGAGGTTGAGATCGGACTTGGCAATCCAGACTACCTGTCCGTTGTCGAGCTGCACCTGTGCAGCATCGCCCATGGTCCCCGTAACCTGCACCGCGGTCCCGGGAATGAGGAACCATTTGTAAGTGCCGGTGGGCGACGGCCGTCCAACAACTACACGGTCCGTGTCACCCAATATGGGGTTCGCAAGCAGACAGCTGGTGAGCGCACCGTAACACCGGGCTGACTGTGTCCCCTTGAGCGGTGTCGGTGCCCGGGTGGCTCCCACGGCCGCAAAAGTCGGCTGTGCCACGGGAGTCACTGTAGGCGGTTGAACAGCCGCAGGAGGCGTCACAGGCGGAAGCGGGAGCCGTATTGTGTGACTCAGGCGTGCAGTGTCTGATCCCACCACCGCGACCAGCTCGTACACACCCAGCATGACGGGGCGGCCAAGGGAATCAGTCGAGGGAACCGCCCGGGGAACCGGGAGCCATCCAATGAAAGCGCCATTGGGCCACACTGGCGATAGTACACCATTGATGGTGAGTCCGGCATCGCCATTTCCCACCTGGCCATGGATGAAATTGGAGTCTTTCGAGTTCACCAGATCACCCGCGCCGGGGTACTGAACCTTTATGTTCAAGGGTCCCCTGACGTCGGGAATTGCTGGCAGCCTGGGATTGGGCGTCGGAAGAGGTGCCTTCATCACCACAGGCGCAGGCGCCGGGACAGGAGCTGGCACAGGAGTAACTGTCCGACCGGGGGAACAGGCGGATATGGCCGCGACGAATCCAACGGCACAACTTTTCGTAATGAATTTCATAGAGGAATTGCTACGCATAGGTGGTACCACCAACGTCGAACCGGAAAGGAACCCACGCAAGGTGCGGCTTCATTTCCTATATTCGGGAATGATCAGATGCAAAGCATGAAGCAGCCCGAGCCCCATACTTCCGAATTCCTGCTCGTATCGGATGGAAATCTCGAGATTTCCGGACTGTCCGATGTGGGACTGGTGCGGCAGCGCAATGAGGATTCGTTTCTGTTCGCGGACCTCACCGAACAGCAGCCCCACACCGCTTCCACGCCTGAGTCTGTTCATGTCCACGCCCGTCCGGCACTTCTTGTTGTTGCGGACGGTGTCGGCGGAGCCGCATCGGGGAACATAGCCAGCTCGCTCGCGACACTCGCGATATTCGACCAGCTGCGCGAGGCGCATGAATCCGGCACCCTGCGAGGAACGGTGGAAATCGCAGACACCCTCAAGTCTGCAATCGAGGCGGCCAACCGTGAAATTCTGGCATTTGCGCGTGACAATCCCAAACACAAGGGAATGGCAACGACAGCGACGGTGGCGCTGGTCATGGGCGACCAGGCTTACTTCGCGCAGGTAGGTGATAGCCGCGCGTATGTGATCCGCGGTGGAGTCGCGCGACAACTGACCAAGGATCAGTCGCTGGTACAGCGCCTCATTGACGCGGGCCGCCTGACGCCCGAACAGGCAGCGCAAAGCGAGCACCGCAACATCATTCTACAGGCGCTGGGACCCGAGGAATCGGTGGTCCCCGAGCTTACCCGCGACAAGCTGAAGACCGGCGATGTCCTGGTTGTCTGCAGCGACGGCCTCTCCAATCAGGTGGAGGCATCACGCATTGCCCGAATGGCGGGTGACGAAACCGACGTCGCGCAGCTGTGCGCGAACCTGGTAGCCCGAGCGAAGGAAACTGGCGCGCCCGACAACGTAACCGTGCTGGCCGCGCGATTCTGGCGCGACCGCGACATGGTCTAGCTCAGACCGTCGAAGGAACAGCCTCGCCCGTGTGCGGGGCCGCGGCTGTCGGAGCGTCCTTCCTCCAGGGCGCGACTATGGGCAGCAGCAGTACAGCCGGAATAATTGCAAACACGGTAATTATGAAGAACATGGGCCAGCCCACTGACTCGGCGATCTTTCCCCCCGGCGCGACGATGATGTCACGGCTTGCGGACATCAGGCTCGACAGCAGCGCGAACTGAGTCGCGGAGTATTTCTTGTTGCAGACGCTCATCAGAAACGCCAGCAGGGCCGCGGTCACGAACCCCTGTCCGATATTCTCGACGACGATCGCACCCGTCATGAACGTCGTGTTCCTGCCCACAATTGCCAGTCCATAGTACGCGAAGTTGCTCAGCGCCTGAAAAGCTGCAAACAGCCACAGTGCGCGATTGATCCCGAGCTTCGCCACCACGGTTCCGCCAATCAGCACGCCGACGATGGTTGAAATCATCCCGATTCCGCCAAGCACTACGCCGATCTCGGTCTGTGAAAAACCAGTCTGGAGCAGAAATGGGGTTGTCATGTTCCCCGCGAGTCCATCGGAGAACTTGTAGAAGACGATGAAGGCGAGAACTGCGATTCCCTGACCAAGGCCGGCTCGCTGGAAGAACTCCTGGAATGGAAACCGGACTGCCTCGCCGAGACTTCTCGGGGGCGCATCGCGCAGTACGGGCTCAGGCCCGATGAACGACCCGACTACTCCAACAAGCATCAACCCCGAGAGTGCGATGTACACTTTGGGCCAGGGCATCTGGTCGGCCAGCAGGAAGGCAAACGATCCCGTGACGATCAGCGCGATCCTGTATCCCATCACCCACACAGAGGCGCCGGCACCCATCTCACGGTGATGCAGCACATCCGTCCTGTATGCGTCCACAGCGATGTCCTGGCTCGCACTCAGGAAGGCGATGATGAAAGCATTCACCGCCAGCATCTGCAGCCCAACCTGAGGATTGTGCGTGGACATCGCGCCAATGGCGATTATCAGCAGAATCTGCGTGATCAGCAGCCAGCCGCGACGGCGGCCAAGAAAGGGCGGCACGAACCGGTCGAGCAGCGGAGCCCACAGAAATTTCAGCGAGTAAGGAAGTGCGACGAGGCTGAACAGGCCGATGGTCGTGAGGTCCACCTTCGCCACCGTCATCCAGGCCTGCAGCGTCTTGCTCGTCAGCAGCAGGGGAAGTCCGGAGGAAAACCCGAGCAGCATGAGTGCGAACATCTTCTGCTGCCCGAACACCTTGAATGGCGAGATGGATTTTTCCTCGGTCATGCTGGCTCCATACGGAAAGTGGTTAGCTGACCGGCTCGCCGCGCGCGAGCACTCGTGCCGCCGCGCGCTGCATCGGCTCTTCCCCGCCCCACGCACAAAGGATCGGCGCGTCCACGGGAATTTCCCCGGCCAGCCGCGGATGACTGAACTGAATTACGCACACCTTGTGGCCGCGCGACTTCGCGCGCTCCGCCGCCTCGATTAGCGCGGCTTTCGACTTGTCCGAATAGCCCGGCCTGCCCTTCCACGCGCGAATGTCGCCGTACAACGCGATGATCGTCTCCTTCGTGCCGGGATTCTCCCCGGTCCGCGCCTGATAGCCGCAGGCGTTCAGCTGCTCCAGGAATGGCTCGCGAGAGGGAGGAGGATATGGGCCCCCGATGTCATCGTCGATAACCACTACATCTGCGACACGATCAATTGGAGGAAAAGTCCCCGCGATGCAGTGAACCACTCGCTCTGCCACGCCGGCAGCCCAGCGCTTGTCGCTTTCCAGTGAACTTGTCTGGCCGGGATCCATGGACCACTGCGCCCATTCATGCCTCCGCTCCAGCGACTGCGAGATCTTCTGTGCTGCGAGCCGGCCGCTGCCCAGCGCAGAGGTGATGGCACTCTGCACCGCTTCGATATCCTGCGGGTAGAGCAGTATGTCACAGCCGGCATTCAGCGCCTGAACTACTGCCGCCGTCTCCCCTCCCTGTCCCAGCACGCCTTCCATGATGAGTGCGTCTGTTACGACCAGGCCTCCGAAACCAAGCTCAACTCGCAGCAGATCGGTGAGAATCGCATGAGAAAGGGTTCCGGGCGCACCGGTCGGGTCGAGAGCGGGAAAGGAAACGTGCGCCGACATGATCGACGCGACGCCCGCCTCTATCGCCGCACGGAAAGGCACGAGATCAGTACGGTCGAGTACATCCCGCGTCACTTCAACCTTTGGAAGCTCCGCGTGTGAGTCGCGCGTGGTGCGGCCATGCCCGGGAAAATGTTTTGCGCAGGCAAGCACACCCTGGCTCTGACACGCATCGATCCAGGCTACCGCGTGACGCGCGACGGTTTCCGGATCAGAGCCGAACGAGCGTGTGCCGATAATCGGATTATCAGGCTCGATGTCCAGGTCGCAGTCGGGACCGTAAATCCAGTTGATCCCAAGGCTCTGCGCTTCGACGGCGGTGAGCCGCGCCGCACTGCGCGTGTCCTCTTCACTGTCCAGCGATCCAATGGCAGCGAGCGGTGGCAGGCCCGTGGCTCCCGCGAATTGCTGCCCCGCCCCGCGCTCCAGGTCTGCGCCTATGAGCAGGGGAATGTCGGAACGTCTGGTAATGTGCTTGATGAGGCCGCGAACTTCGGATGCGGGACCGCCAAAGAAGATGAACCCGCCCACTCCGGCCTTCAGCGCCTTCTCGATCTCAGCGTCTGCCTGCGAGAACCCTTTATCGCGATCCCATCGAATCGCGGGAAGCATCAGTTGTGCGATCTCGCTCATGCAGGTGTGTATTTGCCAAGGATGCGTGGTCCGCGCGCGCCAGTTGCGCCTGGAACGTTTCCAGGCTGCCGGATCAGATGCAGATAACCAAGCAATGCAAAGGCCACGGCCTCTTTTGCCTCTCCGTCAAAGAACAGTTCATCGAAAGCGCGGACGCTCTTCCCCTGCAGGTGCCTCCGAATCGCGCCGACGAGAACAGGATTTTTCGCGCCGCCGCCAGAAAGGAGGATCTCGCCCACAGGTTCGGGCATGAAACGATTGTAGGAGTCCGCAATGCTTGCAGCAGTCAGCTCCACCGCGCTGGCGACGATGTCTTCGTCGGTGCACTGCGGATCTTTCCGGCATTGAGCAATGAAATCGTCGATGTATCTGGCGCTGAAGAGCTCCCGGCCTGTCGATTTCGGCGGCGGCGACGCGAAGTACGGATGACCGAGAAGCTCCCTGACCAGGCCGAGGTTGGCGCGCCCTGCGCCCGCAAGCCTGCCATCGACGTCGTACGGAAGATCAGGGCGCAGAGCGCGCGTAACCCCGTCAATTACAACAGCGCCAGGTCCCGTATCGAATGCGCGCACTCCCGAGACGTCCCCCTTTGGCGGAACGACAGTCACATTCCCAATGCCGCCGATATTCTGGAGCGCGCGCCACTCGCTCGGAGATGAGAAGAGCAGCGCATCCGCGATGGGAACCAGCGGAGCCCCATGCCCGGATGCAGCCATGTCGCGCACCCGGAAGTCACTGATGACGGGAATTCCGGTCCGCTCCGCAATCACAGCAGACTCGCCCGTCTGCCAGGTGGAATGTCCCGGCTCGTGCCAAACAGTCTGTCCGTGCGATGCGATGGCGGCGATGTCCGAAAGCGGAACTCCAGACTCGGAATGGGCAGTCTTCGCTGCCCGGGCCAAAGCCTCACCCAGATCAAAATTGATCCTGCAATACTCCGCCGGCGTGGTGCCATTCAGGACATTTGCAAGGCGGTCGCGCTCTTCCCTTGTATAGCTCGTGGAAACGAACGCCAACAGCTCGAACTGAACAGGTGCGTATCCACGAAACCGAACGACTGCCGCGCTGATTCCGTCGAGTGAAGTGCCCGACATCAGGCCAATCAGCGTTCGCGTTTCCATGGTCAGGTGATCGGCGGTGGAGGTTCGTTCGTCACCTTGCGTATGATTCCGCCATTTTCCTGCAGCGCACGCTCCGCGGCCTCCCGTCCGACGCCAAGCTTCTGCATGACGATGGCAGTCTTGACGCTCTTGTCCGAGGCATCCAGGAGTTTTCGAGCCTCTTCGCGGGTCACGCCGCACACTTCGCTCACGATTCGCTCGCTCCGGTCTACCAGCTTGTTGTTGGTAGCGCGAAGGTCCACCATCAGGTTGCCATATGTCTTGCCGATTCGAATCATGGCTCCTGTCGTGATCATGTTGAGCACGAGCTTTGTCGCCGTACCCGCCTTCATGCGGGTGGAGCCAGTGACTACTTCGGGCCCGGTAACTGGCACGATGGCGACATCCACGATCTCCAGAATGCGCTGCGGCGGCGGTGAGCAGGCCACGATGCCGGTTTTGGCCCCGAGCTCACGCGCGCGCTCGATGGATGCATGCACGTATGGCGTGGTTCCGGACGCGGCGATCCCGATCACGAAATCCCTGGGACCGATGGAATTTTCATCCATCGCTTTCGCGCCATTTTCCACGATATCTTCCGCGCCTTCCTGCGCACGCGTAAGGGCAGGAAGTCCACCAGCGATGATGCCCTGCACCATCTCCGGCTCCACGCCGAAAGTGGGAGGACACTCACTCGCGTCCAGAACACCGAGCCTGCCGGAAGTGCCTGCTCCCACATAAAAGAGGCGACCGCCCTGCCTGAAAGTCTGCTCGGCAATCTCGACCGCCCGTGCAATCTGAACCCGCTGTCCTGCAACAGCATCCGGAACAGTTCGGTCTTCAGAGTTTATGAGATCGACGATCTCGATTGCTGACGCGAGATCGATTGACGCGGTACGCGGGTTGCGGCGTTCTGTCTCGCGCGGGTCTCTCATTTGGGATTCGTTGCTGTAAGATGCATCACTGCCGTAACTTATGAGACGCTTTAAGATCGCCGCAAGCCAACGGAGCCAATTGTGAAACGAATCGTCCTGGTTGCTCTCTTTCTCGCATCAGCTACAGCCGATGCGCAAATCTTCGACGGCCGCCGATCCAAGGAGCCGAGCTTCTGGATTTCCGGGGGAGCCGCCGCCTTCTCTGCGGACGGAATCAATGACGGGGGCACGGGCTCGGCATGGGATTTCTCGGGTACCACCGTTCAGTACCGCGGCGCACTCGAAAAAACTATTTCGAATCAGACTGCGATCGGAATATCGCTCGCCTACATGAACATGCCGTTCACCTACCATGGCGGCGCGCTCGGCGGACCAAGCTCGTGCACGCAATGCGATGCGCACATGAAATTTTACAATGCCGCGCTGACGCTGCATGTCGGGGGCGGAAATGGATTCCACCAGGTTCTCGAAGCGTCTGCTGGCGTGAATCACTACCGCGATTTCAAGCGCGACAGTGATGGTCAGGCACTCGAGCCCAAGGAAGGAAACATCGATCCTGCCTTCACTTTCGGCTATGGGTTCGGCTTCAACTTCAGTCCCTCGCACGAAATATTCATCATTCAGGACTATGGAATTGCTCTCCACGAACGAGACGGTCTGCAGAACAACCAGAGCAACACGCTCACCATGAGAACGACGCGCATCGGATACCGGATGGGATTCGGCACGCGCCCGCCTGTGCGCCGAAGATGAAAAATCACCTGGGGGTGGGACTGGGGCTGCTGCTCGCTCCGCTGGCGTGCAGCCACATTCCGTTCCTCAACAGGTCGAACACAGCGGGCATAGAGGTTCCGTCCCGCGTGGCAGCTCAGTTCCCAGCTTCATGGAAATTCGCGCCAGGGCGCACGGCGACATTCGCGCCCAACGGCATTGTTGCGGCGAATCACAAGCCGGCCGCCGAAGCAGGAGCCGAAATACTCCGCGCCGGCGGGAATGCGGTTGACGCAGCCGTGGCGACAGCCTTTGCTCTCGCCGTCTCTTTCCCGGAGGCCGGCAACCTGGGCGGTGGCGGTTTCATGGTGATCAGAATGGCTGACGGGCGCACCGCGGCACTCGATTATCGGGAGACGGCACCGGCCGCCGCAACGCGCAACATGTACCTGGATGCAGCCGGCAACTCAACAGATGGCAGTTTGGTCGGACGGCTTTCATCGGGAATACCGGCAGCAGTGGCGGGACTTGCGGAGGCGCAGCGCAAGTATGGCAGCATGTCGCTCGCGCAGGTGCTGGCGCCGGCTATCCGCTTGGCTGAAGATGGCGTGGTGATCGACAGCGTTTACCGCGCGCTGCTGCTGGATTACAGGCGACGGATCGGCTCGTACGCAGGCGAGACCGTGTTTTTTCCCGGAGGAGACGCGCCAGCGGTTGGAGCCACGCTGAAGCTGCCGGAGCTTGCAGCCACGCTGAAGTTGATTGCCCGTGACGGGCCGCGCGCGTTTTACGAAGGCGTAATCGCAGACCAGATCGTTGCTGAGATGACCCGGGATTGCGAAGAGCCAAAGCCGGGAGTCGTAGTGCCGAGCTTGCGGCGGTGTGGCATCATCACGAAGAAGGATCTGGCCGGCTACAAGCCGGAATGGCGTCACCCGATTCGCACCACCTATCGTGGTTACGCGCTTCTTACGATGCCCCCTTCATCTTCCGGGGGAATCACCGTATCCCAGACACTGAATATTCTCGAGGGCTTCGACTCCATGCCCCCGTTCGGATCGGTGCGCTACAAGCACCTGCTTCGCGAATCACTCCAGCGCGCCTTCATAGACAGAAATACAGCGCTGGCTGATCCGGCGTTCACGCAAATCCCGCTGGTCAGGCTGACAAGCAAGACCTACGCTCAGGGCCTGCGCAAGACGATCCACCCTGTGCAGGCCCGGCCCGCTCCGACAGCTGCGGAAGCGATGCGTGAAGGAATGGAAACGACTCCACACTCCGTGGTGGATAAATGGGGCAACGCCGTTTCGGTAACGACGACGCTTAACAGCCTCTTCGGCAATGGCGTGTACATACGCGGCGCCGGATTCTTCATGAACAACACGATGGACGACTTTGCGGCCAAGCCTGGAACCGCGAACCAGTTCGGACTCGTGCAGGGCGAGCAGAACGCTGTTGCCGCGCACAAGAGGCCGCTGAGCGCGATGTCGCCCACGATAGTACTGGATCCGCGCGGCGAATTATTCCTGCTCGTCGGCGGCAGGGGCGGGCCGAGAATCATTACGAGCGTCGCACAGATAATCATCAACGTGATCGACCACCGAATGAGCCTGGCCGATGCAATGGCTGCTCCGCGCATCCATCATCAGTGGCTGCCCGACTCCACTTATTACGAGAGGGGCGGCCTCACGCCCGAAATCATCTCGTCGCTGGATTCATCAGGTCACAGGATGAATCCGACGAACGGAGTGGGCATCAACGCCGCGATAATGCGCGTGAAGGGCGGGTGGGAAGGAATGGACGATCCTCGATCCCGCGGCGGCGCGGCGGGCTACTAAAAAGCCCGGGCATTTTGCCCGGGCTTTTTATTTGGGTGTCGCTGAAGATCAGGTATTGACGGTGACGCCGGAGTTCAGGGTAACCGTGATACGACCGCCACTCGGCACGCAGCCTTCGTAGTTGGCTGTCGCGGCTGCAGCTCCTGCACCAGCCGCAGCGCCCACTGCTCCGCCGATGACCGTGGACTTGGTGTTCTTGCCCAGGATCTGTCCTGCAATCGCGCCAATGGCCGCGCCCGTCGCAACCTTCTGGGCGTCCTTGGACGATGGCTGGTTCTTGATCTTGTCCACCTGGGCATAGCTGGTCGTCGCGCTAACCGGATAGGTCTTTCCTCCGAAGCTTACCGACACGACGCGGAAACCCATCACGACGTTGTCATTGGCGTTTTCGCTGCGCTTGAGCTGCGTGACTTCGATCTGTGCGCTGGCACCGGCGGGAATCACTGCGCCATTGCTGCCGCTGATGGATTCACGAACCGTTGCCGTGAACCGGTCGCCAACCTTGTTCGTGTTGGTGCAGATGCGCGAGCTGGAGCTCAGGTTCAGCGTAGAACCGGCCGCTATGACACCAACAGATGAAGGCGCCGCACCGGTATTCCGGGTAACCGTATTTCCGCTCGAGGTCGTAGCAGTCGAGGTAGCTGGACGCGGCGACGTTGTTGTGCGGCTTGGTGTCGTACGCGCAGGCGTTGCTGTCCGTGTTTGAGCTGGAGTCGAAGCCGAAGGCGCGGGAGCTGGCGCACCGCTGGCGGGCACGTCGGTCAGAGCGGGCTGCGCCGCGCTGTCGGTGTTCGCGAGCTGCAGATCGCGATTCAGACTGGTGTCCTGCGCGAGCGTGTCGGCAGTCTTGTCGTTCGATCCGCATGCAGTTGCGGCCAATACTGCGAAAGCGAGCGCAACGCTGTTACGCAGAATATATTTTGACATCTGAGCTTCCTCCGGTTTCCGTGGGTGGTGCGTGCTCCAAACTCTTTCGTTTCAAGTGTTTAGCCCTCACTAAAAGGGCAATCGCCGTGCCAAATCTTAGCGCGCTCAAGCCCCTCCTTCCCTACTATCGCCGTTACCGCTATCAAATGGCGGCCGGCCTGTCGTTTGTGGTCATCTCCACGGCAATCACGAGCGTAGTTCCCTGGCTCCTGCGCCGCGGAATCGATGAGATAAGCGCAGGAAACACGGGGCGACCCGTGTACCTCGTCTTTGGAGCAATCCTTGTCACCGCGCTTGCGGGCGGAGTCCTTCGTTACGGAATGCGCGAAGTACTGAATGGTGTGAGCAGACGCATCGAATTCGACCTTCGCGATGATCTCTACCAGCACCTTCAGACGCTCGACGCATCCTATTTCGGGAAGACCCGCACTGGCGACATCATGGCGCGCCTGACGAACGATCTGGGGGCAGTGCGAATGGCTGCCGGCCCCGCGGTGATGTACCTCACCAACACCATCGCAGGAACAATCTTCGCGCTCTACTTCATGGTGAAGATCGACCTGCTTCTGACCTTTCTATCCCTCATCCCGCTTTCGCTGCTCCCAATCGTAACCGTAAAGCTTGGCTCGGCGATTCACACCCGATTCGATGCGGTGCAGGAACACTTCTCCAGCCTGACTACGCATGCACAGGAAAACCTGAGTGGCACCCGGATCGTCCGCGCATACCGGCAGGAAAGTGCGGAGATCGTGCGGTTCGGCGAACTGAACGAGGAGTACCTGCGGCGCAACATCAAGCTCGCGCGTCTCTGGGGGATCATGCACCCTCTGTTCGCGCTGTTCGGCGGCCTGGCCTCGCTGGTCGTTCTGGGAGTGGGCGGATACCTGGCAATTCAGGGCAGGATTTCGGTTGGTGGCTTCGTCGCGTTCATCATGTATCTGACAATGCTCGCGTGGCCGCTGATTGCACTGGGATGGGTTGTAAACCTGTTTCAGCGCGGCAGCGCGTCGATGGCGCGCTTGACTGAAATCTTCTCTGCATCGCCTTCGATCACATCGCCCGAAACTCCCCTGACGCTTCCGTCGTCGTCGGGCGGCCGGGCAATAGAATTTCGAAATGTCGGTTTCAAGTACCCCCCGCGGGGAACGGCAGAAGCCCCGTGGGTGTTTCGCAACGTCTCCTTCTCCATTCCGGCCGGAGCGACTCTCGGCATCGTGGGCGCAACCGGCAGCGGAAAGTCCGCACTGGTCGAACTGATCGCGCGCATTTACGATCCGCAGGAAGGCGATATTCTCATCGATGGGGTGAGCATCCGGCAAATCTCCATCGACGACCTGCGAAAGGAGATCAGCTTCGTTCCGCAGGAGAGCCTGCTCTTCAGCGACACCATACGCGCAAATATCGCGTACGGTGCTTCGGACCCTGATTCGGTTGAGTGGGCAGCCGGCGTCGCACAGCTGACCGAGACGATCAGGAGCTTTCCCGGCGGTTTCGACACGCAGCTGGGGGAGCGCGGCATCAATCTGTCGGGTGGACAGAAGCAGCGCGCCGCACTTGCCCGCGCGCTGGCACGGAAGCCGCCCATCGTAGTTCTGGACGACGCATTATCGGCAGTAGACACGCAGACGGAAGCCGCAATCCTCCGGGAGCTCCGGGGCGCGCTCAAGAGGCAGACGACCGTAATAGCATCACATCGAATCACGGCGATTCGGGATTCCGACTGGATCGTCGTTCTCGATGAGGGCGCAGTGGCGGAGCGCGGTGTGCACGAGGAGCTGCTTGCCGCAAGAGGAAAATACTGGACATTGTTACGACGACAGCAGCTCGAGGCATCCATAGAAGGGGACGCCGCCATTCCATTGACGGAGAACGCAACACCAGCATGATGACTGACGACGCAAAAAAAGCGGCCCCGGAACGGATCGCAATTCTCGAAGCCCAGGTCCTTGAAGCCCAGCGCGTGATAAACGAGCTGCACTCGCGCGACGCATTGAAGACGCAGTTTCTGTCCAACATTTCGCATGACCTGCGCACACCGCTCACCGCCATCATCACGCACGCCGAAATCATGCGCGACGGAATGCTGGGTGAGCTGAACGACCGGCAGGCACAGAGTGTCGCGGGCATAATCACCGGCGGACGGCAGCTCCTCGACATGATCGGTGAAATCCTGATCTACGCCAAGGGAGCCGGCGGGCAGCTGGATCTCAACGTCTCTGATTTCGCGATCAACGAGGTAATCGCACACGTCCTCGAGGTGAATGAACCGCTGGCCGCAAAGAAGGGGCTCTTTGTCAGGCTCGACGTACCCGGCGACCTCCGGCTACATGCCGATCGCGACAAGATCACGCACGTAGTTACCAATCTCATCGGAAACGCCATCGACTTCACCGAGCGTGGCGGCCTTTCAGTGCGCGCATCGCGAATTCCCGTGGACGGAGAACCGCATATCCGGGTCGAGGTTGAGGACACAGGAATCGGAATCCGGCCGGAACATCACGAGCTGATCTTCCAGGAATTCGCACAGGTTGACTCTACCGCTTCCCGCTCGCACCACGGCACAGGGCTCGGCCTTGCGATCGCGCGCCGGCTGGTGGAGCTGCACGACGGCCGCATCTGGGTCGAGAGCCAGCCCGGCGTGGGAAGCAATTTCGTGTTCGTCATCCCCTGCAGCGTCGCTGCATGACGGAGCCGCATGTCCTTATTGTCGAGGATAGCGCACTCATAACTGACGCGCTGCGAATCCTCTTTGAGGGTTCTGGATTCCGCGTCACCATCGCGTCCAGCGTCGCAGCCGCTCGTGCACTGCCGGCCAATGACGTGGCCGACCTCATGCTGCTCGATGTGACGCTCGAGGATGGCGATGGACTGGACCTGCTGCAGGACATGCGTGCAAGAAATGTCGAACCTGAAACCACCGTGGCGCTCACCGGCTACGATGATCCGGTCACCCGCCAGCGCGCGATTGATGCGGGATGCGCTGACGTCCTGGTGAAGCCCGTCCCAGTGAGGGAACTGCTCCGTATAGCGAGGAACTACACAGCGTGAGCGAACGCCGGTCGATGCCACGCGCCGGCCCGCTGCTCCGCGCCTACTACAATCTCAAGTACTGGCCGTTCAAGCGCGAGAAACGCAAGCATGACGGCAGGCGCGGCCTCATCGTTCTCCAGATCGACGCGCTCGCGTACTCGGACCTTCAGCGCGCGCTGGACCGGGGCTACTGCCCGCAGATTGCAGCGCTCCTCGACACGGGTGAATTCAAGCTCAGGCAATGGTTCTGTGGACTCCCGTCGGCGACTCCATATTGCCAGGCAGGAATTTTTCACGGGGAAAACGCGGGGATTCCCGCGTTCCGTTTCTATGACAAGAGCGCACGCCGGGTAATAACGTGCAACTCGCCGCAGGGTGTGCAGTACATACGGGACCGGATCAAGTCACCGGGCGCCCTCGCAGGCGGATCGAGCTACGTAAACCTGATCGATGGTGACGCGGAAACCGTCGCATTCACAATTGCCACGCGTCAGAAGATGTCGGTGTACCGGCGCCTCGGCGGAAACAGGATGGCGCTGCTGCTGCTTCTCCACCCCATTCGGCTCATACGCATTGCCGTATACTCGGTGCTCGAGTTCCTGCTCGAAGAGTGGGAGCGCCTGAGAGGCGAGCTTGCGGGACGCGCCACCCACTCAGAGGGAATCTTTCCCTTCATCCGGATTTTGAGCAATGTCGTCGTACGCGAGCTTCAGACGATGGCGATACTGCTCGACATTTACCTGGGCGTACCCGTCATCTACAGCACCTTCATGCAGTATGACGAGCTTGCGCACCATTTTGGTCCGTCGAGCAAACAGGCGCTCTTCGATCTCAAGCGCACCGACAAGCGCATCTCCGAGATCTATCGAATGATTCGCATGGCGGGCGGGCGCGGGTACGATCTCGTGATACTTTCCGACCACGGGATGACGCCCTCCAACAGCTATCGCGTACAGTTCGGGGAATCACTTGGAGTAACTGTGGAGCGGCTGCTTCGCGAGGGCGCAGCTGGAGCGCCTGCGCCAGAATCGCTGGCCAGCTTCTCGAGTACCAGCGAGTACGCGGCGGTCGGGCCGGAAGTAGTTGAGACGGTTGCCGAAGTGTCTCCGCGGGTGCTGCGAAACGCGCTCCTCAAGGTCAGTGACTGGCTGCGCAGCCGCTATGGGCTGAGGGAGCTGATACTGCCGGAGAAGTACCGTGTTGATGCTGCGAACGAAGTTGTAACCACCTACAGCTCCTGCCTGGCCCACATCTACTTCGCGAACAGGGACACGCAGCTTTCGCTCGCCGAGATAAAGACGGATCAGCGCTGGAACTGGCTGTATGACGGACTTATGGCGCACCCCGGAGTCGGACTGATTGCGACACGAACTCCCGATGGCGTACACCTGGAAACACTCGATGGTTCGGCGCTGATTGCCGGCGGCGTTACCTCGGTGATCGCAGGACGTAACCCGTTCGAAACCTATGGGTCAGAACCAATGGTGGCCCGCGCAGTCGAGTCGCTCGTCATGCAGCCGAATGCGGGCGATTGCGTGCTTTTCGGCGCGTACGACGGGGAATCCATCATCTCCTTCGATGACCAGATCGGAGCGCACGGTTCGGCGGGAGGCGATCAGGTGCTTCCCTTCATTGTAGCGCCCGCCTGGCTCAACCTGGAGAATGAAACCCTGGAAGATGCGCGCGATATTCATCGCGCGGTGATGACTCGCTACCCGCGAGAGAAATAAGAGCTAGACGGCGTCCGCAGTCACAACGGTCCGGACTTCTCCCGCCGTCAACCGTTCCGGCTCGAACTGCTCCCCGGCCCGCTTCATTACGCCCCGCACCACGTCGTCCACAGTTGCAAGCGGTGCATCCGCTTCGGCCCGAACGTCTACTTCCCACTTGCCCCGGTCCGGACCCTTGATGGTGTGACGGTAGTTCGCGCTGAACACAGTGTGCTTCTGAACCGTCTCGTCGTCGGGAACGATCGCGGCGATGACAGCCACGCCGGTTTCGACGCCGCCCTGGCGCATCGGAGGAAAGAGGTGAACCTCCGTGACGTTGTCCAGGCCGACGCGTTCAGCTATCTCGCGAATGAACCGCTGGGTTGTCTCGACCATTATCGCCTGGCCGCGCGTTCTACTATTTCGCGCTCAACATACAGACGGAGAATGTGCATGAAATCCTGTGCGTTGGTTACGACGCCGAACGCCTGATGCGTTCCGCGATCCTTCAGCTTGCTGACTACGAACTCTGATGAATCTACGCAAATAGTGGTGAGTTCCCGCAATGAACCGTCCGGTTCGGTGACATACGCCGGCAGCATGTTGCCCGTGGCGATCGCATGAAGAGCCGTGGCCACGAGAATCGCCATCGTCGCTTTTCGCGTATGAGCCTTCATGGCATCCTGCGCAAGCAGCGTATCCGTAATCACTTCCGGCAGAGGACCGTCATCCCGTATCGAGCCCGTTAGCACAAATGGAATCTGCTTTTGCACACAGGCGTGCATGATCCCGTTCGTGAGGAGCCCGGAATCAACCGCATTCCGGATCGAGCCCGCAGAGCGAATCTGGTTGATGGCGCGCATGTGGAGCCCATGACCGCCCACACTGGCCGATCCGCGCTCGGTCATTCCCAGCGTCGTTCCGTAAATGGCGGCCTCGATGTCGTGGACCGCTACGGCATTGCCGGCAAGCAGCGCCGAGACAAATCCGTTCTCTATGAACCAGACCATGTCTGCGCGCGCGCGGGAGTGTACGAGTGCAGGGCCGGTTACCCAAATCGGGTATCCCCCGCGGTCGCGCTCATCCACGAGGATGCCCGCCATGAGCGAGTAGTCGATTGGCTTCTCTCGCGAAACCTCGCTCGACATGAACTGGAACTCGCCCTCCGCGTCGTCGCCCAGGAACGATTCAGAGTGGACATAAATCCCCTCGCTCCCGTCCTCCGCTCTCCCCACGGCAACCATGTCACCCGCTTTGAGCTTGCGTCCTTCACGAACCCAGAGCACCCCGTCGGTGGCCAGCACGAGCGCGCCATCCATTCGCGGGTCCCGCGCCATCCGCCATTCCCCGCCAATCTTCACGTAGGTGGGAAGGTTCGTGGTCGAAAAAAAGTTTTCCGGACATACGCCGTCCATGGGCGCCGGCAGAAAGCTGGCGTCCGGGTGATGCTGAAATTCGGCCCGGGCAAAATCAGGATGACGAATGATGCTCACGTCTTAAAGATGCAGCAGGAGTAGTCGTTGACACAGGTCCGCACCGCTACAGAAGCGTAACTGGATCCCGATCCAGCGTGATGCGGAGCTGCCCGGTCGATGGTATCTCGAAGCGCTCCATGAAGTACCTGCCAACCCTGGTGAGTTCGGATGAGTTCTCCGACTTGAGCAATACATGCCACCGCCAGCGCGTTTTGATCCGTTCGATAGGAGAGGGCGCCGGTCCCACGATTTCAACGCCTCCCCCAGCGTGAGCGTTGAGCTCGCGAAGCCATTCACCAGCTGTCATGGCCAGTCGCGAAACTTCATCCTCCACGACCCCGCTGAACACGATATTGGCCAGCCTGGTGTTCGGCGGGTACGGCGGACTCACCCGTCCCTCCAGCTCTTCCCGGACAAACGCCTTGTAGTCGTGATTCAGTGCGTAGCGAACCGCATGATGTTCCGGAACGCGCGTTTGAATCAGTACCCTTCCACCTTTCTTCCCACGGCCAGCACGTCCAGCAACCTGGGCCAGCAGCTGGTAACAACGTTCGGAAGCCCGAAAATCTGGCAGATTGATCCCGACGTCGGCGTCAACCACTCCCACCAGAGTCACGTTGGGAAAATCGAGCCCCTTCGCGATCATCTGCGTCCCAAGCAGGATGTCCACTTCGCCGCGCCCAACACGATCCAGGATTTCCGTGTGCGCCCATTTGCCGGTGGTAGTATCGACGTCCATGCGAGTGATGCGGGCTGACGGGAAGCGGTCACTCAGGAGACGCTCCACCTGCTGTGTTCCAAGGCCGCGCTGCTGAAGTGTGACTCCCGAGCACCGCCGGCATTTGTCAGGGACATTTTCACTGTGAAGACAGTAGTGGCATATCAGCCGCTCTGGAGCGCGATGATGCGTCAGCGTGATGCTGCAGTTCGGGCATGTCACCACGTCGCCGCACTCGGCGCACTGCACGAACGATGAATAGCCGCGGCGGTTCAGCAGCAGGATGCTCTGTTCTCCACGCTCCAGCGTGTGCTTCAGCGCCGCGTCCAGCTCCGCCCGGATCACCCAGTCGTAGGTGGGTCCGCCGGCATGGGCACCGGGCTTCTTTTTTTCCCGGAGGTCCACGACGTCAATGCGGGGCAGCGTGGCTCCGCCAACGCGATCCGGCAGAGTGAGCAGCTCGAACTTTCCCGTTGAGGCATTCACCCAGCTCTCGAGTGAGGGCGTCGCACTTCCGAGGACCACGATCGCACCCTCGGTCCTGGCACGAACTATCGCAACCTCGCGCGCATGATAGCGCGGATTCTCGCCCTGCTTGTAGCTGGCTTCGTGCTCTTCGTCCAGGATTATGGCGCCGAGATCTGCAATCGGCGCGAAGATGGCCGATCGGGCTCCGACTGCGATTTTCTTGTCGCCCCGCCTGAGCGCGAGCCACGCATCATATCGTTCGCCGTCGCTGAGCGCCGAATGCAGCACGGCGATGTCGTCACCGAACACGGCTCGAAACCTGTCCACCGTCTGAGGAGTGAGCGCGATTTCTGGCACCAGCACGATTGCACCCTGCTTCCGCTCGAGCACGATCTTCTTGAGAAGCTCGATATACACGAGAGTCTTTCCGCTCCCCGTAACTCCGTGCAAGAGAAAAACCTCGCCCCGCTCCGCACCGCTCATCCTCTCGATGGCGTGTGCCTGTTCCTTTGTGGGTGTGTGAGGCGCGGGAGCTGGACGGTCGCGGGATGAGAAGGGATCGCGATCCACCTCCTCACTCGAAATCGCAACGAGCCCGCGCGTCTGCAGGGCCTTGATGACTGACGAGGACGCGCTGAGCCGCTCTGTAAGGTGGTCTATCGTGCTCCTGCCACCCAGCGACTCCAGAAGCTCGAACAGCGCCCGCTGCTGCTTGGCGCGGCCAAACAGTGCATCGCGCTCGCTGAGTGAAAGCGCGGGCGACACGATTTCGATTATGCGCTGCGTCTTGCGGGGCGGATCAGACTGACGCGCGCCTGTGAGCGCCGCCGGAAGCGCGGCGCGCAGCACCAGCCCGAGCGGAATGATGTAGTAGTCGGCAATCCACTGACACAGCTGGAGCATCTCGCCCGAAACCACCGGCAGGTCGTCGGGAACGGCTTTGATGCTCCTGGGTTTTCGCCTGAGTTCCTTGCCGGCACTTTCGCCCTGCACAATTCCCACAATGTCCCTGTTCCTGAACGGAACAACGACACGCGCACCGGCCTGGACCCTGGCACTCAGGTCATCTGGAACGGCGTATGTGAAGTTCTGGTAGACCGGAACTGGAAGCGCGACTTCAACCCTGCGCTCGGTCAAAGCGGTTCCTACGACGGCGCGATTGCAGCTTCTGCCGCAGTGACGCCCAGGCCGGGGGCGGCGGGCAGGGTTATGTTGCCTCCCGCGATCGTTGCTCCCCTGTAGGGATCCTCCGCAAGCAGTGCGGCGCCATCGAAGTCGGCTGCATCCAGCAGAGGAGCCAGCTGCGCAATTGCGCTGATCCCGAGACTCGTTTCGATCATGCAGCCGGCCATGACTTTCATTCCGAAGGACCGTGCTGTGTGAATCATCCTGATCGCTTCCCGGAGACTTCCACACTTCGCCAGCTTTATGTTCACTCCATCAACCGCGTCGGCCAGCCTGGGGATATCCGTCGCGATAAGGCAGGACTCGTCAGCAAATACGGGAATCTTCGATCGCTCCCGCACGAAGCGGAGCCCGTCGATGTCCTGCGCAGCCACGGGCTGCTCGAGCATCTCGACGCTCATCTCGGAGAGAAACCCACTCATCCGGACAGCGTGCGCAGGAGTCCACGCGGCATTTGCATCCACGCGCAGCCGCTTGCCCGGAGCTGCCTCCCTGACAACCCGCACTATTTCTTCGTCGCGGTCGGTGCCCAGCTTGATCTTGAGTATGGGATACTGTGCCGCGTCGGCGACGCGCTCCCTGAGCCCGTCATTGTCGGCAATCGCAATCGTGTAACTGCTCTGCGGGTTCGTGCTGGAATCCAGTCCCCACAGCCGGTGCACAGGGATGCCAAGCTTCTTGCCGACCAGGTCATGCAGCGCAGCACTCACGGCCGCACGCGCGGAGCAGTTGAGCCGAAGTGTTTTCTCGAGCGCACGCTCAGTAGCTTCGAGCGACCAGAGGTCTGCCTTTGCAAGCACGGGGGCGTACTGATCCAGCGCAGCCGCGACGCTGTCCGGGGTTTCGCCGTAATACTTGTTGGGCGCTGCTTCGCCCATTCCCTGCAGGCCGTCGTCGTCGGAGATCGTAACGATGACGTTCCTGTGTCCCGCATATCCCCACCGCGAAATCACAAAGGGAAAGCGCGTGCGAAGGTCTATTGTTTCGTGGGAGAGCTTCATTGGATCGCAGCTACCCTTGCGGCCCCGCGAGCTATCCAGGAAGTGCGCAGCTCCTGTGGCGATGCACCCGTGTTCAGGTAATCGATCAGTGCGTCGGCCAGGTCGTTGCCCCGCTGGTACCGGTCCGCCGGGTTTTTCTCGAGGCACTTGAGAACAATGGACGACATCTGCGTCGGAATTCGCGAGTCAACCTCCTCGGGTGACACCGGATTTTCCGTGACGTGCTTGTAGCTGATTGAGTAGCTGTCCGCGCCATCGAACGGCGGGAAGCCGAGCAGTGTTTCGAACATCACCACGCCCAGCGCATACAGGTCACAGCGGCCATCCAGAATCTTCCCGCGTGCCTGCTCGGGTGACATGTAGTGCGGTGTGCCCATGACATTGCCCGTGCCCGTCATGCGGCTGCGAAAATGGCCCGTTGCTATTCCGAAATCGGTGACGACCGCATTTTCATCCTCATCGAACAGAATGTTGTCCGGCTTCACGTCGCGGTGCACCAGGCCGTGACGGTGTGCATAGTCGAGCGCGCACGCGACCTGCACCGCGACAGCGGCAGTCTTCTCGGGCGCGAGTGCGCGGTTGCCGGTAATGCGGTCGCTGAGAGTTCCCTTTGCCAGGTAGGGCATTACCAGATAGACGTAGTCGCCGGAGATCCCGAAGTCGATGATCGGACAGATGTGCGGATGGATTAACTGCGCTGCCGACTCTGCTTCCCTGCGAAAGCGCTCCCGCATCTCCGGATCGCGGGCCAGGTGGGAATGCAGCACCTTGATGACCACCGGCGCTTCAAGGGGCATGTGGAGCCCGGCATACACATTCGCCATGCCTCCCTCGCCCACCATGCGCTGGATGGAATATCTCCCGCCGGTCGCCCGGCGCAGGCCGGAAAGAAACGCGTCAGGCGGCTCGGCCTGCCTCCCTTTCAGCGCCGGCATCAGCGCGCCGCACTTTACGCAGCGCGCTGCCCCACCCCGGTTCCAGTTACCGCAGTCCGGACAGAACATGCGCGGTTATCCGGCGAACTGCATCTGGACGAAGTCATACGGCGGCCACGGGCCCGTAAGACGGAAGTCGAACTCCCGATGCTGCTTTGCCGCGGCTTCGACAGCGCCGGAAAACTCCTGCCACTTGTCCGTCTCGACGAGGAAAGAGGCCCTTGCAACAACACCCTCGTCCCCTTCGTCGGTGGGAAGCACCATTGTGGCTGCAGACGACTTCCGGAATACCCTGAGCGTCTCTGATGCGAGCGTCTGGAACTTCTTTGCGGCTTCGTCGTTCTTAGGCGCCTCCGCAACCGAGAGTACCAGGCGCGCTTCGCCGTGCCCCTCTACCTGTCCAAGGGCTTCGACGAGGGTGAAGTAATGCAGCTCCAGCCAGCGCAGGAGATTGTCGTGGGAACGAAAAACCGTTCCGGGCGGCGCTGGAAGTATCGTGCTGTGCGCGAAAACCTCCTCGACAACCGACGTGTACCTTTGGAGTTCCTCTGGCGTGATCTCGATCTTCGAGTAATCGGCGGCCTCGACGACAGCCGAAATGTGGCGGAAGTGCACCACGGTTGTGCCCGCTGCCAGCGACGCCGTTTTTGAATCCGACGCCGCAACACCGTACACACGCAGGGCTTTTACAGAACTTTGAGCCATTTAAGCACTCCGACCAGGAAACCGCCAATGAACAGCTGTAAGAGCAACAGTATCCAGAATCCATTCGGGTGTGAGGACAGCGGAATGCTCTGGAAATTCATTCCCCACATTCCGCTCACTACAACGAATGGTACTGTAAGTGTCGCCACTGCGCTGAGGGTTTTGGATGCATTTCCCAGGCGATTGGAGATCTGGGACAGGTAGCTGTCCAGTGTGCTGCTCAAAAGCTCCCTGAAAGTCTCCAGCGCGTCGTTGATTCGCAGCACATGATCATAGATGTCACGAAAATAGATCTGCGTTTCCAGGGACAGGAGGGGACTCGGCCTGTTCGTCAGCACGGCGAATACGTCGCGCTGCGGAGCAAGATGACGCCGCAGGGACAGTACCAGTCGCTTCACGTTGAAGATCTCACGAAGAGCTTCCTGGTCGAACTGCGCAAAGATCCTCTCCTCGAGCCCGTCCATGAATTCGTCGAGCCTGTCGATTATCGGGAAATAGGCATTTACAGAAGCATCGACGATGGCGTGCATCAGGCGGGCCGGACTGTAGCTCACAAGCTCCGGCTTGCGTTCGAGGACCAGGCGGATCTGCTCCACTGCCGGAGCGTCCCCGCCGTGCACTGTCACCAGAAAGTTGGAACCCAGAAAGAACGTCAGGTTCGCGGTCTCGATGTCATAAGGATCCTCGGTCTCGTCGCAGAATTCGATGCCGCGAACGATCAGTATCAGGAAATCCTTGTACTCCTCCAGCTTTACACGCGATTCGGGGTTGAGGCTGTCTTCGATTGCGAGTGGGTGAAAGCGGAACAGCGTCCTGAGCAGCTCGACATCCGTGAGGTCGTCACGGTGCAGATCGACCCACAGGGTTCCTTCCCCGGACTTGATCGCTTCGCCGAGCTCTTCGACGGTCAGCTCGCTGCGAATCTTCCCGGAGGCGTCATGATAGCAGCTCCACATGTTTTATAAGGTACTGCGCACTGCGCGCGTCAGGCAGAGAAAAATTGGCATTTTAGAGCCGTTTCAAGTGTGCAATTGCGGCGGCTGCGGTGGCGTCCGGAGCATACCCACCTTCCAGTACGCTCACCATGCGCCCTCCACACCAGGTCTCGGCGCGGGCAACGAGTTCGTCTGTGAGCGTCTCAAAATGTGCAGTCTCCAGAGTGAATCCCCCCAGCGGATCACCGGCAAGCGAGTCGAATCCTGCGGAGATCAGCACGATGTCGGGTTGGAAATCACGCGCTGCCGCATCCACACCTCGGAGGAGAGCATCGACATACTCTGTGGGCGCGAGACCGGCGCTCATCGGGATGTTCCATACAGTGCCAAGCGGCCCGCGGTCTTCTGCCGCTCCCGTTCCGGGATACCATGGCCACTGATGCATTGAGACGAAATGAATCCCGGGATCGGACTCTACCAGCGCCTGGGTCCCGTTCCCGTGATGAACATCCCAGTCCACGATCAGCACACGATCGGCGGCGTGAACTGAACGTGCGTGTCTCGCCGCTATCGCGACGTTGCCGAAAAGACAGAACCCCATGGACCGGTCGTAAAGCGCGTGATGTCCCGGCGGGCGCACCGCGACAAAGCTGCGGAGGTGTGTTCCCTCGAACGCGAGATCCACTGCCGCAAGCGCGCAGCCCGCTCCGGCGGTCGCTGCGTCCCACGATCCCTCACTGGCCACAGTATCGGTATCGAGTCGTCCGCCTCCCGCCTCACAAAACGCACGCACGCTGTTGACGTAACCGCTGTCGTGGACGGCGGCAATCTGCTCAACAGCCGCGTGACGACCTTCGATCTGGGCGACGCCCTGAAAGAGCTCCGGGTCGTTGCGCAGGGCGCGAGTGATTGCGCGAAGGCGGCCCACATGTTCCGGGTGAGCCCAGCCCGTATCATGCCGGCCGCAGTCCGAGTGGGAAATGAAAGCGGCCTGCACTCCAAGTCGCCTAGCGAATGGGTCTGCGGCGGCGATCCAGAATCAGGAAGATGGAGCCGTCCAGCGCCCCCGCGTCGCTCACGGTTGCGTTCTCGTCGAGCACCTCGAACCCCCGCAGCTTCACGACGTACTGATCCGGCGGAAATGAATCGGGTACCAGCCTCTCGAGTGCGGCAAGCTTGACTTCACGCACCGTCGCGTCCGGTGCCGTATCGATGCGGATCGCGTCCCACATCGAGGCGACCTGTGCCCGCAGCCGCAGGACCTGGCCGCCCACTTTGCCGATGTGAATCGGTTCGCCCTTTTCGCGGCGAAGTTCGGTTACGAAGGGCGCTGTCATGGCGACACCGCGCCAAGCGGACTGTTTGCGGCCGATGCAGGCAGCTGGGTAAAGAACCGTGCGATCTGCTGGTCGAACAGATAGGTAGAACCAGTTACGCGTGTGCCGCCTTCGCCGGCAGCAACCCCGATCACGATTTCTTCCCCACCCTGCCCGCGCAGCGTGATGTGACTCGGACCTTCCTGCTCCACAAATGCTGCATAGACGTTCGGGCGGCGCGAAAAAAAGCGTTTCGCCTCCTGCAGCACTTCGGCGGGCGACATTGCTGTCGTGGTTTCCTGAACGGTTCGGTCCGACTGCTTTATGTGGGGCATATTGGTCCTGTGTTTAACGGGCGGCGTGCTCACAAAATTTACCCTGGGGCAGTTCCTGCACCAACCCGCTCAGCGGGATACCCTGAGGGTCGCCTCATAAATCAGCCGCGTCCCGAAATAGAGCGACTCAACCGGTACCCGTTCATCGTGCCCGTGCATTCGCTCTTCATCTGCCTGCTCCATCGGAAATGGCAGCATTCCGTACGCCTTGACCCCGATTCTCCTCAGGCGCGCGGAATCGGTCACACCGGTGCTCAAATACGGTACTACCGCGATATCGGGCCGGATGGACCGCACACTCTCCGCAATGGCGGTGAACATCTCGGAGTCAGGGTCTGAAGCAGGAGCCTCTTCGCCCCGCTGTGTCACCGTAATGTCGATCCCGGGATCCCCCGTGGCAGCGCGAAGGCGTGAAATTACGTCGTCCACAGATTCGCCGGGCAGAGTTCTGACATTGAACGCAGCGCCCGCGGTTGCAGGTATCACGTTATAACGGATGCCCCCCGTGAGCATCGTCGGGGAGATTCCATTCCGGAGCACGGCGTTGAATACCGCGATCGTCGAAAGCCTGGCTGCCCCATTGTCACGCCTTCCCGGATCATCTCCGCCGAGATCACGCATCGCAGCAGCTTCGCCCGGATCGGGCCAAACCGAAGACAGGTCACCGAAAAACCGGCGCGTGATGCTCGTGAGCCGAAGCGGCTCCACATGGTCGGCAATCTTCGCCACCGCGCGGGCGAGGCGGAAAATTGCGTTGTCGGCCAGAGGAACAGCCGCGTGGCCCGCGGGACCGCTTGCCGTGACAGTAACAACGTGCGACACCTTCTCGGCGCTCTGTACGGCAAGGTAGGTCTTTCCCTCGCCCACAATGCGCGTGCGGCCGCCTTCGTTGAGAGCGAACTCCGCGTCTACCAGGTCGGGGTGGTGCTCGATGATCCAGCCCATTCCCCAGTCGCCGCCGGCCTCCTCGTCCGAGGTTGCCACGAATACAACGTCGCGTTCGAGCAGGCGGCCACTCTCGCGGACGTGCGCGCTCAACTCGATCATCGTGGTGAGGTTGGCTGCGAGCATGCCCTTGTCATCGATGGCCCCGCGGCCATAGACGTATCCGTCCTTCAGCTCACCCGCAAAGGGGTCGCACGACCACTTGTCGCGCTCGACACCGACAACATCCATGTGAGCGAGCAGAATTACCGGACGCTTTTTCCCTGAACCACGCAGCCTGCCTATCAGGGCTGCACGCGTCGGTGCGGGCTCGAGCAGTACGGTGTCGATGCCCGCAGCTTCGAGTTCCTTCTGCAGGTAGAGCGCAAGCGGCATCTCGTTGCCCGGCGGGTTCGTGGTATCGAACCGGAGCAGTGTCTGAAGGCGGGCGACCGTCTGGTCTCGAACCTTATTCAAGTCAGGAGCCAAGGAGCCTCTCGATCTTTCCAATGAGCGGGGAAAAAGAAAGTGTACTGCCGGCGCGCAGCGCAATCTCGTCGGCCGTTTCGCGCTGACCTTCCGCAAGGAGTTCGCGCACCAGCCATGGTCCGGCACTCGGGTTTCTGAACCAGTCGATGTCGAACCGGTTCACCAGAGATTCGTCCACCACCGACTGAAGCTGCCACGCACGCAGATACCGCGCCGAATAAAAATGCGGATCGAGGTCGATGAATGCATCCACTGGCCGATACTTGAAACTGGTCGCGCGCGTCAGCGTCTCAGCGTAAAGATCCGGCATCTGCCGCCACTCGAGAGTGCCGGAATACACCTGGACCTCATACAGAAACTTTGCGCAGTATCGCCTGAGAAAGTGCAGCTCCTCGAAACCGGCAGCCCGGAGGAATTCTTCCACATGCGCGCTATCCAGGCCAGTGTACCTGAGCAGCCAGCCGCGGTCCTGCATTCGGTGGTCCATGAGCATTGCATATGCTTCGGTCACAGAGTTGTCACCGAGCCATCGGTACTCGAAGGGATAGTCACGACTGGCATAAGCGAAGTGCAGGGCATGTCCGAGCTCATGCAGGAATGTCGTGTAGTCCGACTGCCCGCCGTGCGGACGCAGGACCAGGTACACCTCGTCCGGAACTCTCACGGGCGAACAAAATGCACGTGAGCGTTTCCCAGGCCTCTCCCCTACATCGAAAATGATGCGGCCTTCAGCGGTCGCATCGATTCCCATTTCATCCATCTGCCGGCGGATACTGGCTTCCATCGAGCTGCCTGGAAAAGCTCCGTCGAACTGCGACGCGCGCAGCAACGCTATGGCGTCCGCGCGGGTTGCTTCGTCCACCGTGAGGCCGAGCGATTTCTTGAGCACTCCGGGCAGGACGTCGCTCCACATTGGCTCGGTGTCGCGCAGAAAGGCCTCGCACTCGGAGGCGAGGGAGTCCAGCGAAATGCCACTGGTTGCTTCGAAGGTTGCATTGTACCCAGGCGCGACACCAACCTGCTCGATGATTTCCTTTTCACGCTGCAGGCGCTCCAGCCTCAGGGGCGAGTGCTCCTTTGCTGCAAGTGCAGCCCGCGCGTCGTCGATTGCAAGCCGCCGCTCCCTCTCGCGGCTGTTCGCGATCTCGATGGGCGCGGCCTGATAGGAAATCTCCTCGTCGTGGCGGGTGCGCACGACTGCGGACCCTTCCCACTCTATCTCGCGCTCATCCAGCGCAGCCAGCTGGCGCGAGGCCTGCCCCTCCACCTGCCATTCGAGCAGCGCGCGCGCCGAACGATGCTGGTCAGTCCCGGTCTTCGCGGTTCGGAAGCTTTCGAGCGTCAGCTCCAGCGAATCCTCGTTCAGGACGTCGCGATACTTCGCATAGATCGACTGAAGGTCCGCAGTCGCTTTCAGTCCCGAGTAGGCGAGGTACCCTTCTCTCGATATCTCTTCCGTGAATGCCTGGCCGCGATCCCGCAGCCGGTCCAGGCCGTCGTCGCTCACGTGATGAGCTTGCCGCTGATGAAGTCCCCTACGCGTGTAGCGTCAATGCGGTCCTGTACGAGCGTGTCGCGGAACCGCACTGTCACCGTGCCATTGGTAAACGATTCACCATCCACGGTTATGCAGAAGGGCGTGCCGATTTCGTCCTGCCTCCGGTACCTGCGACCGATTGCTCCGCTGTCGTCGTAGAACACGGGGAACAGCTTCCTGAGGTCGTCGGTAATCTTCCTGGCCATTTCAGGCATGCCGTCTTTCTTGACGAGAGGAAAAATTCCCGCCTTGATGGGTGCAATCGAGGGATGCAGGCCGAGAACGGTGCGCCCTTCCTCCTCACCCTGCACCTTTTCCTCGCGGTATGCATTGACGAGCACGGCGAGTGTGGTGCGGTCGGCTCCCACCGATGTCTCGATCACATACGGAAGAAAACGGGTATTTGTCGGCTGGTCGAAATACTCCAGCTTCTTCCTCGAGAATTCCTGATGCTGTGTGAGGTCGAAGTCGCCGCGATTGTGGACGCCTTCGATTTCCTGAAAGCCCAGCGTCCCCCCAAAATCGAACTGCACGTCGAACGCGCCACGCGCGTAGTGCGCGAGTTCCTGCTTGGTGTGCTCGTGAAACATCAGTCGGTCTTCCGCGAGTCCGAGGTCGCGATGCCATTCCATCCGCTGCGCCTTCCAGTACTCGAACCAGGTGTCCGCTGTGGACGGTTCGACGAAGAACTGCATCTCCATCTGTTCGAATTCGCGTGTACGGAAAATGAAGTTTCCCGGAGTGATCTCGTTCCGGAAAGCCTTCCCGATCTGCGCAATTCCAAAGGGGACCTTCTGCCTGGTCGCCTGCTGCACGTTGAGGAAGTTCACGTAGATCCCCTGCGCAGTCTCAGGCCGCAGATACACCACGGACGCACTCTCCTCGAGCGGGCCCATGAACGTCTTGAACATGAGGTTGAACTGCCTGGCTTCGCTGAGCGTGCCCTTCATTCCGCAGGCGGGACACTGCGCATCCGGTGTGCCTGGCGTTCCCTTGATCCTGGCATCGTCCGCGCGAAACCGCTTCTTGCAGTTACGGCAGTCCACCAGCGGATCGACGAATCCACCCACGTGCCCGCTGGCTTCCCAGACTCTCGGGTGCATCAGGATGGCAGCGTCCAGCCCTTCGATGTCATCGCGGGTGCGGACCATGGCATTCCACCAGCGGTCCTTGAGATTGCGCTTCAGCTCCACGCCAAGCGGGCCGTAGTCCCATACGGAACCGGTGCCGCCATAAATCTCGGAAGACTGGAAAATGAAACCGCGCCGCTTGCACAGCGACACGAGCTTCTCCATCACATCAGGGTAGTTCGGCATTGAGGGAGAAATCTAACCGTTGCGCGGCAAAGCCGAGAGTGATCAGCGTCACTGCAACATACGGCCATTGGCCAATAGCCTGAGGCCAATGGCCATTGGCCGTATGTTGTATTACAAGCCGATTATCTGATCTCGCCTCGTCCCAACGCTAACGTACGTGATCCGCGTCTCCACAAGCTCTTCGATCCTGTCGAGATACACGCGGGCTGCCTCGGGAAGATCCGAGAGCTGTCTCGCTTCCCCCGTGGATCTTTGCCAGCCCTTGAACCATTCGTATCTGGGCGAAGCATGCTCGAGCAGCGTGAGGTCGCCAGGAAATTCCGTGTGCAGTTCCCCGTCGATGTCGTAGCCAGTGCACAACCCGATCTCGGGGAGCGTGTCCAGAACATCCAGCTTCGTCATTGCGATGTCGCTCAGCCCGTTCACCCGGGCGGCGTAACGAACCACGACTGCATCGAACCAGCCGCATCTGCGCGCGCGTCCCGTGGTTGCGCCAAATTCGTTCCCCAGCGCGCGCACCTGCGTTTGCAGCGGCTCTTGGAACTCGGTCGGCAGCGGCCCATGACCAACACGAGTGGTATACGCCTTCACGACTCCCAGCACTGCGTCGATTGCCATGGGTGAAATCCCCGCGCCAATGGCGGCCCCACCAGAAGTGGTGTTGCTCGACGTGACATACGGGTATGTACCGTGATCCACATCGAGGAGTGAGCCCTGCGCGCCTTCCAGCAGCACCGCAGCGCCGCTCTTTATCGCGCGATGCACCGCAAGCCCCACGTCCTCTGCCAGTGCCAGCAAACGGTCCTTGATTGCAGCGAGTGCCTCGAGTGTTTCCTCAACCGAGGCGCGCTCAGATCCGCCGCCCGCCTGGAGCATGGCGTTGGCATGTGCTACCCCACGCTCGATAAGCTTGCGCAGCCGGTCAGGGTTGCGAAGGTCCAGGACACGCACTCCGCGACGGGCAACCTTGTCCTCGTAGGCGGGTCCGATTCCGCGCCCTGTTGTCCCGATCTCCTTGCTTGCGGAGCTCTTGGAGTCCATCAGCTTGTGGTACGGAAGAACGAGGTGAGCCCGATCACTCACATACAGCCGGCCCTGCACATCGATCCCGTCAGCGCGCAGCTCATCGATTTCGGTGAAAAGTGTCGCCGGGTCGAGAACTACCCCGTTGCCGATGGCGCACCGCACTCCGGGATGAAGAATGCCGCTCGGCACCTGGTGCAGAACAAACGACTTTTCACCAATCTGAACCGTGTGCCCTGCATTGGCGCCGCCCTGGTACCTGACGACCCAGGCGGCGTTCTCGGCGAGAACGTCGACCAGCTTTCCCTTCCCTTCGTCACCCCACTGCGCGCCGACCACCACGATCGCGCGCCTTCCTTGATCGAACATTTTTCTTTTTTTGTTGTTATCGCTCTGAGATCGGGGGAAGCGGTGCTGTGGATGCAATGACCGATTCCTCCGGACGCGCGGGCGTCCGCAGAGGCAATCTAACCGTAAAGGTGGACCCTTCGCCGTAGACGCTGGACATGTTGATTTCGCCGCCCAGGGCCTGCACCAGCTTGCGGGTAATGCTGAGGCCCAGACCCGTGCCACCGAACTCCCGTGTCCGGGACTGATCCACCTGGCGGAAGTCCTCCCAGATAGCCTCGAGGTGCTCTTCGCGGATGCCGATCCCCGTGTCCGAAACGTCGAACTCGACGATTCCGTCGACTATTTCACACTCTACCCGAACTTCGCCGGCATGGGTGAACTTCACGGCATTCGAGAGAAGGTTGAGCAGGATCTGCTTCACCTTCGTCTTGTCGGTGTGCATGCGCACATCGCCCGGCGGCACCGTGCACACGAACTTGAGCGCCTTCTTCCGGATCAGGGGTTCCATCTGCTGCGTGATCTCGGAAATCATCTCGCCCAGCTTCGCGTCTTCGAGATGCAGAGGCATTCTTCCAGCTTCGATCTTCGCCAGGTCGAGAATGTCGTTGATCAGTGCGAGCAGATGCTGCGCAGCCGCCTGGATCCGCTTTAGACCGTCTTCCTGGCGCTGCGTGAGGTCTCCGTAAATCCTGTCCAGCATCAGAGCGGTGTACCCGATCAGTGCATTGATCGGTGTGCGCAGCTCGTGTGACATGCTTGCGAGGAACTCGGACTTCAGCCGGTTGGCCTTCTCGAGCTCCTTCGACTGCCACTGGAGCCGTGCGTTCTGATCCGCCAGATCCGACGTCGCTTCCGAGATTCGCTGCTCCAGCTCGGCACTGAACTTCTTGAGCTCTTCATACAGCCGTTCATTCTCTACCTGCTCCGTGAGATCGTGCAGCACAGACACGATCGCCAGAGCTTCTCCGCGACGGTTGAGAATCTTTCCGGAGACAACTTCGACGGGAAGCTCGCCGCCCGTTTCCGGGACGAGCAGACTCATCTGCTCCCGCCGCGAGAGCGACGGGTTGATGGTGAAATCGGAAATGAACGTCGTGAACTTGGTGTCGTTGGAGCGCACGGCCAGATCGCCGTTCGGTCCGCCCCTGCCTCCCGCCTCGAACAGCTGTTCCGCCTGCCGGTTCATGAGAATGATGTCCGCCCGGTCGTCCGTTACGAGAATCGGGTCGGCCACATTCTCGAGAATGAGGTTCAGCCGGTCACGCTCGCGCTTTGCATCGATCTCGGCGAGGCGAACCCTCTGTACCTGGCGCTCCAGTTCCCCTGCGGCGCGCCGGAGGTCCGTGACGTCCCGAAGGATCGACACTGTGGTTCCATCACCCGGACCTTCGCGCTTCAGGTCGTGCGTGAGCACCTCGAACAGGAGATCGTTGCCTTCATCCGGATCGACCAGGTTGAGTTCACGCGATCCGGCGTCGGCCGCAACTGAAATCGCCTTCTTCGAGAGGTGGGAGGTGAACAGCAGATTGTTGATCTCGACAGCACGTCGGCGTCCCTCGGAATCCGAGTCTGTACCAGAGAGCAGGTGTTCCGCACGCCTGTTCTGAACGACGATGTCGTTCTTGGCGTTGATGATGACGATTGGATCGGGCAGCGAGTTGATGATTGCAGTGAGGAGGTTTCTCTGCTGGTCGAGCTGGTCCGTCGATCTCCTGTACTCTTCGACCGCAAACATCCGCGACAATACCGGACCGGCAAGTGCGGCTGCATGGGTAAGCGCGGAGAGCTCGTCCTCGGTGACCTTTGCTTCGACGACGAGAACACCGCCCGGTGCGTGGCCCAACCGGCGACGACGGTCAACCGGCCCGGCACGGCGAATTACACATCCCGAGATGGACGCCTCGTCTATCGCCTGCTCGTCCAGCAGCGGTGGAGCGCCACGATATTGCGGCTGGGGAAATGGGATGGAAACCCATTCATCGAAAGGCAGACCGAGTCGTTCCTTTTCGCAGCCGTCACCCGTCAGGGCGTTGAGCGAGAGCGCCGAGACAACAAGAGGGTGGAAATGCTGCTCGAGTGACACCGGTTCGCCGGGGAGATCTTCCCTGTCCAGTCCCACGCTTCCCACGGGGCGCAGGCTCTTGCCTACCGCATCAATCGCAAAGATGGCCGCACGCCTGGCGGACATCACATCGGCGAACTGGGCTACAAGGAAAGTAGCCGCAGTCGAGAAATCGGGCGCCTCTGAAATAACGGAGAGCAGCTCCGCTAGGCGCTCTCCGGCTAACTGCGGCTGGCTATCTACCGCAGAAGGGTCAAGCTCCGAGCTGGTCAAGCCGCCGCTTCAGCTCTGCGTTTTCCGAGCGCATGCGGTCCATCTCGGCATCCTGCCCGCCGCCCAATTCGCGTGGACGCGAACTTGGAGCGGTCAGTCCGACAGCCTCGGAATACTTGAGGTATGTGTCGATGGAAGCAACGACAATGCGTGCTTCAATTGTGACGAGATCGATTCCGACGAGCGAGACGCGGACCCATGCGTCGATGACGATACCCTTGTCAAGAACTCGATCGAGAACATCGATTAGGGAGCTGCCACTGGGAGAACGTTCAACGGCCATCTTCTACTCCTTTTTTTGTTTCCGGCGTGCTCATCGCCGGGGCTGTCAGTCGTGGATCGTGCCGCCACCAGTTCATGCCGATCTGCTCGGCCTTGTCTATGGAGCAGACAAGAAGCCGAATCTGAATCGTGAGCAGTTCCACATTCGCGAGATTGATCTTGATGTCCCCGACTATGACGAGTCCCTTGTCGAGCACTCTATCGAGCACATCGACAAGTCCATGACTTCGGGTCGGGGAAACTAGGTCTGCCAAGTGGCGCGCTCCGTCAGCTGTTCGTGTGCTATCCCAATTTGCCCAGCGGGCCCAAATCGATCTTCAGGTCGTCGTCTTCGAGACCGAAAATCCCTTTCATGTCCTTCATTCGGTCGTTCAGGCGGAGCAGCGCAAGACCAAGCCGCTCGATCTCTTCTTCGCTCAGGCTCCCACCTTCCATGCGGCGTACGGCCTGGTGCTCTAAGACTTTACGCAACACCTCAATCAACGTCAAGACGAGCCTGGCGAGTCCATTCTCGATTTTTTCCGGATCCGCATTGATTCGATCCGGGAGCGATGTCGCAACTTCGTTCAGTTCGACATCACCTGTCAGCGGCGACGGGTGCCGTTCCGCCGGAAGTTTCTGTGCGGGAACAACAGACTGAGGAGCAAGATCCCGGCCCGCCGCCCGCTCCGCATCACGCACTTCCATCGGTCGAAAATCAGGGGGGCCGAGAGCTGTCGCGAGGTTTCCCTGTGTACGCTGGGGCGCTCTCTGCATCGAGGTTTCAACCGCCGCCAGCAGCAGGCCAAGGTTCAGTCTGACGAGATCTACGTCCGCGACTGACAGCATCACATCGCCGTGAAGAACGACTCCCTTGTCGAGAACGTGATTGAGCAGGTCACCGAGATCGAGGCGATCCTCCGAGAAGAGATCGTTATCCGGCACTGCGCGTCCCGACGAAATTGTAGGGCGGCCATGGTCCGGTAAAATCGAAATCCAGCCCGCTGTCACGGTGCTGGTTCACCAGACTGGTCAGGACGCGACGAAACTCATCGAGCTCGGAATCGCCCACCAGGAAAGCAGCGTACAGGATTGCGCGGCCCTTCCCCGCCGGCGTTTCGCTGGGAAGCTGATGCCGCACGGCTTTCACCGCAACACCTTCCAGCTGGCCATAGCAGTCCGCGGCTGTCTCACGGAGAAATGCCCTTACTTCACCTTCTCGCTGCTCGGCAATCTTCTTCTGAAGCAGATACCGCTGCCCGGGACCTGCCTTCGCGGCTGACGCTTCCAGCTCCGCAATGGCCGGCCTGAGACGCGCGATCTGTTCCTCGACTTTGAGGGGGGATGCGAAAATTCGCACGGCATACTCGTGCGTTCCCGCAACTGAAGCGAGCGTTTCCCTGAATTCGTCAGCGCGGTCTCGCAGCATTCCCCTTATCCCGGCTTCGCTCGCAAAGAGCGTCCACATGGGAAAGGGAATCACCGGACCCGCGTCGCCTGCCCAGGTCACTACACGGTCGTGCGCGACGGCACGGGGCCCAAGCCATTCTACAAGTGCAGTGTTCGCCTCCAGCCGCTCCGGCGAATAATCGGTGGGGCTGAGAGTGGAAGTCAGGGCGGCCAGGTCACCTTCAATGACACGATCCACAGTGAGTCCGTCCAGTCCTTTGGGATCGCCGGCTCCGGCAAAGGTGGACGGAACTACGCCATAGACGTAGCGAATGGAGTCCAACTACTCGTCGCCTTCTTCACGCGCAACACGAACCGGCCCGCCCGACGTAGCCATACCGAACTCTTCCCGCCAACGACGCACGTCGCGCAGCCGCTGCATTATTTCCTGCTCGCGTACAAGGTATTCGTCGTCGTCGATCTCGCCGGATTCCAGCTGGAGTTGCAGGTGCATGAACTCATTCTTGACCGCGGTGTCGTCGGTCAGCTCCTCCTTTACGGCACGTTCGACTTTTTCGAGCGACCATTGAGCTCCCCATACCGGTCCAAGGAACGGCGACAGGAGAATCTTGGTCAGCAGGCCCATCTCAGCTCGCCTTCTCGAGCTTGAGCTTGATGTTGACGAAGTTGTACGGGGGCCACGGTCCGGTGTACTTGAAGGTGAGGAAATCCTCGTAGCGGCGGCCGATTTCCTTCACAGTGTCGTCGAACGCCTTCTCATCGTTCCGATCAACCAGGAACGCTGCGTTCAGGATCATCCTGTCGCCGATCACCTTGTTGCTCCGGCTCGCGACGGACACCTGCTTTAGCGCCTCATGAACTTCGGTGACATAGCGATTTCCGCGCTCTTCCATGGCAGCCTCGATCAGGCGACCCAGCTGCATTCTGGCGAAGTATGTGGATGAAGCAGCATTGCGCGTTATCTCCTCCTTCAGCCGGCGAATTTCGTCATTCTCCGTCTCGATGCTGTTCACCACCTTCTCGCGGTCCCACAGGATCTTGAGGCCGAACTCGATCTTGTCCTGCATCTTGTCCAGCACGTCGATGAATGCCTGATAGGTCGAGCGCAGAAGCTCGGCAACGTCCTGCTCGGAGCGGAACACGGTTCCGAAGGACATCGGGATCACGGTGAACTCGCGCATTACCGTTTCGTTCACGAACTCGTGAGCCAGGACGTTCTCGCGCGTCGGATCGTAGATGACAAGCGGAGTGTCGCTGACGACGGCCGCGAGGTCTTGCTCATGAACCGTGTAAACGCGCCTGCCTCCACCAATCCCGATCTCGCCAAAGTCACGCTGGCGATCGTTCCTGATGATGCAGTACACGTACTTGCCGCCAACGTCGGCGGTGGATTCTTCGCCCGGCTCGCTGCCCATTTCTTCAGCCATTCAGATCTCCCTTGTTACCGCCACGCCGCCACCAGGATCCAGGCAGCAATTGCACATCCGATTCCGACTTTCATGGCCGTCGCAACAACCCTGCCCACTAATGCTCCCGTCGCAACACGGGTGGCTCCGGCAGTGGTCGATTGACCTCCTGACACCTCAGCAATAAAAGCACCCACGAACGATCCCGCAAATGCCCCTATGACCGAGCCGATGATGGGGACGGGAATTCCTACCATCATTCCGATAAACCCGCCAATAATCGCACCCCAGCCTGCCCTGCGCGAGCCACCGTACTTTCGCGCGTACTTGCCGGTCAGGGTGAACTCGAACACCTCGGCCACGACCGCTAGAACCGTGATCGCACCGATCGTGAACCAGCTGATCGGATTGTCGGGGAGCAGAATGCGGTAAGCAACGGCCGATGCGATCATCACCCAGAGACCCGGAAGCCCAAAGACAACCAGGACGAGCGAGACCACGATCACTATGGTGAGCAGTAGAAGCTCCATCAGGACAGCCCCATCATTTCCTTCACTTCGCGAATTGTTGTGCGTGCCACATCCGTCGCACGCTCAGTGCCTTTTGCTGTTGCTTCCTGGAGCAGCCTGGTATCCTGCCGCACCTCCGCTGCACGCCTGCGAATAGGCACGAGTTCGGTTTCCATGTTCTCGAACAGGACCTTCTTGCACTCGATGCATCCCCACCCCGCAGTGCTGCATTGAATCGCGACATGCTCCACAGTCTCAGGCGGACTGAAAGCCTTGTGCAGCTGATAGATATTGCAGACCTCAGGCGTACCCGGATCCGTTCTGCGGACACGTTTCGGATCAGTCACCGCCGGCCGCAGCTTCTCCCAGATTGCCGCCGGCTCCTCCAGCATCCCAACCGCATTGCCGAGCGACTTCGACATCTTCGCCTGGCCGTCGAGACCCATGATCCTGCGCGTGGGAGTCAGCAGTGGCGCGGGCTCGGGGAAGTACCCGGGGGCCCCCTCCACATTCCTGTCGGGACTGAATCTCCCATTCCACTTACGCGCGATTTCCCTGCTTAGTTCCAGGTGCTGAACCTGATCCTCGCCCACAGGCACCAGATCGGCCTTATACAATAGAATGTCAGCCGCCTGAAGGACGGGGTAATTGAGAATCCCCGCGAGGATACTCTCCCCCCGGCCCGACTTGTCCTTGAACTGGGTTTGCCGCTCCAGCTCGCCCAGCGGGGTTATCGTGTTGAATATCCACGCAAGCTCGGTATGTTCCGGCACAGTGGACTGCACGAACAGGGTACACTTGTCCGGATCGACTCCAGCGGCGAGCAGGGACACGACCATATCCCTGGTGCGCCTCCTCAACTCTTCCGGTTCGTATGTAGCCGTTATTGCGTGATAGTCCACCACGCAAAAAAAAGATTCGTATTTGTGCTGCAGCTGGACCCAGTTTTTGACTGCTCCCAGGTAGTTGCCAATATGCAGTTCGCCCGAAGGCTGTATCCCGCTGAAAATCCGTGACATTCAAGCGAAGTTACGAGTGAGGAATTGTCGGTGCAAGGAAAACGAGTGCCTCTGATGGAATTAATGGACGAAATTACCAACGCCGCATGGCAGGCGGCGCGAGTAATAAAGGCGGGCGCCGAGGACCGTGGCGCCCTCACGTGGGAATCCAAGGGTACTTCCGACTTCGTCAGCGACGTTGACCGCAACGCCGAACACGCTATCGCCGACTGGCTCCTGGAACTATACCCCGAGGCGACAATCATCGGTGAAGAGCTTTCTCCCGACGAAGTCATCCTCGAAGGCATGACCTTCATAGTGGACCCCATCGACGGAACCACGAACTACCTGCATGGATACCCTGAATACGCTGTATCCATTGGAGCCTATGACAATGGAGAGGCGCTCGCCGGTCTCGTTCTCAACGTGCCCACTGGCGACCTCTACACCGCCACCAGGCAGGGTGGCGCCAGGCGAAACGGGGAGCCAATCCATGTGTCATCCATAACCGATCCGGCACTCGCGCTCGTTGGCACAGGATTCCCTTTCAAGCACCTCGAATATGTCGACCGGTACATGTCCCAGTTCGAGGAAGTGCTGCGCGGAACCGCCGGTGTTCGACGCGCCGGTTCCGCTGCCCTCGACCTCGCGACGGTGGCGGCCGGCCAGTTCGACGCTTTTTGGGAACTGGGATTATCGCCCTGGGATGTCGCGGCCGGCATTCTCATCATTCAGGAAGCCGGCGGCATCGTCACCGACCTGGAAGGAAACCCGGCGAAACCGGTCCATGGCCCCTTTGTAGCCGGCAACCCTGCGATCCATGGATGGCTGCTGGAAGCCATCCACAAATCGGACAATCGCGTTGACCTGTCCCGCTCCAGCGGAAACAAGAAATCAAAAAGCTGAAGGCCGGGAATTGTTTATAATGCTGGCTTCGCGCCGCTGTGTCGTCGCGACTCGTGTAAAGCCCTAACCGATCTAAAATGAAACTCGTCGAGTGTGTTCCGAATTTCTCCGAAGGCCGCCGCCCCGAGGTAGTCCAGTCCATCCGCGATGCCATCGCCGCAGTGGAAGGAGTGACGATTCTCGACGTTTCCTCTGACGAATCTCACAACCGATCCGTCATCACCTTTGTCGCACCGCTTGGAAAGGCTGTCGACGCTGCATTTGCGGGGATTCGCACGGCCGCAGATCATATTGACCTTGCCACACACACTGGAGAACACCCGCGGATCGGTGCTACGGACGTCGTTCCCTTCGTACCGCTGGAAGGCACGACCATGGAGGACTGCATTGCACTCGCGCGTGAGCTTGGGGCCCGCGTAGGCTCAGAGCTCCAGATCCCCGTCTATCTGTACGAGCGCGCGGCGACCCGCCCTGCCCGCGAAAACCTGGCAGACGTCCGGCGCGGCCAGTTCGAGGCTCTGCTTACCGAGATTGGAACCAATCCAGACAGGGACCCGGACTTCGGACCGCGCGCATGTCACCCGAAATGCGGCGCCATTGCCATCGGCGCCCGCCCCTTCCTGGTCGCCTACAATATCTACCTCGGCGGCGCTGAAAACCTTCCGGCCGCCAAAAAAATTGCCAAGGCTGTCAGAGGATCCTCCGGAGGATTCAAGTATGTAAAAGGGCTGGGACTCGAGGTGGATGGACAGGCCCAGGTATCCATGAATCTTGTGGACACCACCCAGACGCCGATGCACCGCGTGTTCGACTTCGTGAAAATGGAAGCCAGGGCGCAGGGCGTTAACGTGACCTGGAGTGAAATTGTCGGGCTGGTTCCTGAAAAGGCACTCTTCGAAGCCGCCGCGAGTCACCTGCAGCTGGCGCAGTTCAGCGATGCCCAGGTCCTGGAGAAAAAGGTTCGTGAAGCAGCGAGCGGCGGCACCTCGGTCGACCAGTTCATGTCATCGATAGCATCCTCTGCACCCGTTCCCGGCGGGGGAAGCGTGGCGGCTCATTCCGGTGCCCTGGCCGCCTCGCTGGTTCAAATGGTTGCCGGTCTCACTATTGGAAAAAAGAAATACGCCAGCGTCGATGCTGACATGAAGGAAATAGCTCTCCAGGCAGCCGCACTTTCCAACAAGCTCAGCTCGCTCGTGCAGAAGGACGCCGACGCATTCACCGGAGTCAGCGAAGCCTACAAGCTGCCCAAGGAAAGCGACGCCGAGAAAGCGGCGCGCCAGGGCGCGATCGACAAGGCATTGCTGGCGGCGGCCGAGGTTCCGCTCGAAACGGCGCGGGCCTGCGCAGAAGTGGCACGGCTGGCGGCCGCCTGCGCTGAAAAGGGAAATCAGAATGCAGTCACAGATGCGGGTGTAGCGGCGCTGCTGGCGCGCGCGGGCGCACGAGGGGCGGCATACAACGTCCTCATCAACCTCAAGTCCCTTTCAGAGAGCGCCGCGGCCACCCGCATGCGCGAAGAGCTGGACCGGACAATGGCGGAGATCGATGCGCTGGCCACCACCACAGGGAACGTCGTAGAGGCCGCGCTCAAGTAGCTCCTCTTGACGGCCGCGCCCCTCCGCCGGATTTTCAGCGATCTCTACATCGTCTGTTTCCAGGAGAAAACGAATGAGCAGAAAAGTTCTGGCAGTCACTGCCAGCATGTTTGCCCTTGCCACATTGGCGGCCGGATCCGGTGTGGATGCGCAGAAGCGTCCGAAAATGAACACCGTCACGATTACGGCGCACGACTTCAAGTTCACCGCCCCGCGCCGTGTCCCAGCAGGTCTCACGAGATTCCGCTTCATCAACGAAGGTGGAACGCTGCATCACGCGCAGATCATGAAGTTTTCGGGGAACCAGAGGGTCAAGGATTTGATCGCGGCCCTCAAGCCCAATACGCCCCTGCCCTCATGGGCTTCCGAAGTCGGCGGACCGAACGCAGTTGGCCCCAAGAGCGAAACGGCCGTAATCCAGTCGCTCGAGCCCGGCAACTACGCGATTCTCTGCTTCGTCGATACGCCCGACCACGTTCCGCATATCATGAAGGGGATGTATCAGGATCTCACCGTCACTCGCAGCGGAGCGAATTCGTCCCCACTGCCTGAAGGTGACATCAGCGTTTCGCTGGTCGACTACAACTTCAAGTGGTCAGAGCCCATCACTGCCGGGGCGCATCGTGTCACCATTACCACCGATGCTCCGCAGCCCCACGAGCTCACAGTCTTGCGCCTGAATCCCGGTAAAAGCGCAAAAGACGTGATGGCATGGCTGGAGAAGATGGAGGGCCCGCCGCCGGCCAAGGCAATCGGAGGCGTCGCAGGACTGGAGAAAGGAAGGCCGGTATCGGTTGGACTGGTCTTCACGCCCGCAGATTACATGTTCATCTGCTTCATTCCCGATTCAAAAGACGGCAAGCCACACTTCATGCACGGGATGATTCAGACAGTCTCGGTGAAGTAAGCCACTTCTGCTGAAAAGAAAGGGGAGCCTGCCGGCTCCCCTTTTTTATTGCTGTTCCGTCAGGCAGCCAGCGTCAGTATTCGCGGGCCGGACTCGGTGATCGCCACCGTATGCTCGAAATGCGCAGAGCGCGATCCGTCGATACTTACCACCGTCCACCGATCAGGCATGGTGCGCGTATCCGGTGATCCGACATTGACCATCGGCTCGATTGCGATGGTGAGGCCGGGAGTGAGGCGGGTGCCCCGCTTCGGCTTTCCGTAATTGGGTACCTGCGGATCTTCGTGGAAGGCGACACCAATGCCATGCCCTACCAGGTCGCGCACGACGGCGAAGCCGGCCGCCTCTACGACTTTCTGGATCGCGTGCCCGATATCCCCGAGGTGATTGTCCGGCGTCGCCTGCTCGATTCCTGCCTGCAATGCTTCCTTGGTAACCCGCAGCAGTCTCTCAGATTCTTCGGAAACCCTTCCTACAGGAACGGTCGTCGCCGAGTCCGTGTAATAGCCGTCCATCTGCACACCGACATCGATCGACACCAGGTCACCATCACGCAGAACCCGCTTCCTGGACGGAATGCCGTGAACGATTTCATGGTTGATGGAGGTGCAGATGCTTGCCGGAAAATTGTACAAGCCCTTGAAGGCCGGGGTTGCACCTGCGTGTCCCCGGATGAAATCCTCCGCGATCTTATCGAGGTCGGCAGTGGACATGCCGGGTCTCACTTCCTGCTCGAGAAGTGACACCGTGCGGGCGAGTATTGCGCCGCCGCGAGCCATGATGTCGATCTCGCGCGGGGACTTGAGCTGAATCATTGCTCCAGTGCTTTCATCGCGCGGGCCGTCACCTCTTCGAGTGCGCCTGCCGCATCGATTTCGATGATCTTGCCGTCATGCTTCTTGTACCAGTCGATTACCGGCTCGGTCTGCGCGCGGTATACCGAGAGCCGGTTGCGAATCGACTCCGGCTCGTCGTCCTTGCGGCGTACGAGGCGTCCGCCGCACTTCTCGCACGTTTCTCCGGGTTCCCTGCCGCGATAGGGAGTCTGGCACTTTTCGCAGACAGTGCGTCCGCTGAGCCGCGCGACCAGCTCGTCGTCATCCACCTTGAAGAGCAGCACCGACTGAACTTTCTTGCCCAGCTCCGCTAGCATGAGTCCCAGACCCTCGGCCTGGGGTACCGTGCGAACGACGCCGTCCAGGATCGCACCCTTGGCCGCAGCATCCGAGTTCATCGCTTCCTTCATGATCCCGAGAATCACACGGTCCGGAACGAGGTCGCCCCGATCCATGAACGCCTTCGCCTCGAGCCCGAGCTCTGTCCCGTCGCGCAGCGCAGCGCGCAGCACATCCCCGGTAGCGATCTTCGGAATGCCCAGGCGCTCGGCGATCAGCTCACCCTGAGTTCCCTTCCCCGCCCCAGGCGGTCCTAAAAGCACAATGATCATGTCGAAACTTATCTCCGTATCGGACACCCGGTATGGTTGATCGCGCACGACTGTCGCTTCGATGCTCCATTCTTTCACAAACTACGAAAAAAAAGCCGCCCAAAAGGCAGCTTTCATGTTTTCACCGATCATTGGATTGGAAATCGCCCCAAGGGCGATTTCAAATCCAATCCTTCAAAACGCCCCCAACAAACCCTGTGTCTCCACTAGAGTTGGGCGTAGTCCTAAGGCACCGTCTGACGTCGGCCATCATGCAACAAAAACGACTTAGCACAAGCACCGGCGGCAGCTAGGTGCCGTGGACTATGCCCAACGCGCACCAGTTAGCTCGCGGCTAAGAGCTAAAAGCCCCCGCCCATAGCCTGACGCCCACGGAACCGAACGCGTCCCTTCTTCATGAAACCGTCGTACTTACGAAGCAGCAAGTGCTGCTGCATCTGCGCCATGGTATCCAGCGCAACACCGACCACAATCAGAAGCGACGTTCCACCAAAGGTAAACGGCACGTTGATCATGTCGGCAATGAACACCGGCAGCAGCGCAATGAACGTAAGGAAGATTGCGCCAGGCAGCGTGATGCGAGTCACTACATGGTCGATGTATTCGGCCGTACGTGAACCCGGCTTCACGCCTGGAATGAATCCGCCCTGCTTCTTCAGGTTCTCCGACAGGTCAACCGGATTGAAGATGATCGACGTGTAGAAGTAGGTGAAGAAAACGATCAGCACAGCAGTCAGCGAATAGTAAAGCAGCGTTCCCGGTGCGAACCATTCGGCAACGCGCTGAGCCGTGGGATTGCCGCTGAACTGCGCAATCGCTCCCGGAACGACGATGACCGACGAAGCGAAAATGATCGGCATGACGCCCGATGCATTCACTCGCAGCGGAATGAAGTTCTTGGCAGCTTCGCGCATGCGGCCGCGAGCCATCGTGCGCTGGGGAATCTGGATCATCACGCGGCGTGCAGCCATCGTGATGGCTACCGTACCGGCGACTACCGCGACCATCACCACGCCGAGCATGATCAGCGAGAAGAGACCGACCGCCTGCGTCTGGACGAAGCGGAAGGTGCTGAAGATGCCGGGCCAGAAACGCTCGACGATCGAGAAGAAGATGATGAGGCTGGCCCCGTTTCCGAGTCCGCGTTCGGTGATCTGCTCACCCAGCCACATGACGAACATCGCGCCCGTCGTGAGGAGGAGAACCATCTGCACCTTGAATGCGAAACCGGGGTTGACCACCGCGTTTTCGAGCGACGATGTGAAGAGAGCGAAGCCCCACGCCTGAATTACGGCGAGGACTACGGTTCCATATCGCGTCCATTGCGTGATCTTTTTCCGGCCTTCCTCATCCTTCTGCATCTTCTCGACGGTCGGCACAACCGCGCCGGCAATCTGCATGAAGATGCTTGCGGAGATGTACGGCATGATTCCAAGGGCGAAGATCGTTGCCTTGGAAAGTCCGCCGCCTACGAAAAGGTCGTACAGGTTGAGAAGACCACCACCACCATTCGTGTTCTTGAAAAAGTCCGTCAGTGCCACGACGTCGATTCCAGGAGCAGTGATGTGCGCCCCTGCCCGATAAATGACCAGGCAGAGGAAGGTGAACGTGATCTTCTGCCACAGCTCGGGCGTGTTGTAAATGCTCTTTACAGCCGCGGCCGGGTTCGCTTGTGCCATGTTACTCCTCTACGCGGCCTCCGGCCGCGACAACTTTCTCACGTGCGGCTGCACTCATCTTGATACCGCGAAGAGTTACAGCGCGCGTCAGTTCACCGTTGGCGAGCAGCTTTGCAGGTCCCTTCCGTTTCCGGATGATTCCCGCGTTCTGAAGCGCTTCCTCGGTGACTTCAGATCCTTCCGGCAGGCGATCGAGATCGCTGAAACGGACAACCTGATGCTCGACGCGAAAGATATTCGTGAATCCGCGCTTTGGCAGTCTGCGGGTAAGCGGCATCTGTCCACCTTCGAACTGCGGCTTTCCACCGCCGGGTCCGTGGTGGCCAGCACGCGCCTTGATTCCCTTGTGTCCCTTGCCGGATGTCTTTCCGGTTCCGGATCCAGGTCCACGGCCGAGACGCTTGCGATCCCGGTGCGATCCCGGTGCCGGCACCAGGTTGTGCAGCCCGATTTTTTCTGATTTTTCAGCCACTTATCTATTCCTCAACCGGCGTCACTTCAACGAGGTGACGCACATGCTTTAGTTGGCCACGAAGCGAGGGTGAATCCTTCTGGATTACCTCATCCTGATGGTGCTTCAGTCCGAGCGCCTCGAGCGTGCGGCGCATGCGCCACGAATGCCCGATTCCACTGCGAACCTGCTTGATCCTGACTTTTCCGGTCGTGATGGTTTCCTTGGGCGTAGACTTCGGGCCCTTGGTTCCCCACCACACGTGTGTCCTAGGCAATTGCGGCCTCCTTCACCTTTGCGCGTGACTTGTACTGCAGTGAGCTGACTTCGATACCACGCTCGCGCGCAACCTGCTCAACCGTTGTCAGCTGGCTCAGACCGTCGAGCGCAGCCAGTACCATGTTGTGCGGGTTCGTCGAGCCGAGGCTCTTTGTCAGAATGTCCGAGATACCTGCGCACTCCATGATTGCGCGGACTGCGCCGCCGGCAATTACACCGGCTCCGGGAGCTGCGGGCTTCATCAGGACCTTTCCGGCACCGTGCGAACCGGTGACTTCGTGCGGAATCGTTCCGCCCGTCATCGGTATCTGGACCATGTTCTTGCGGGCCCCGTCAACGGCCTTGCGGACCGCCTCGGAGACTTCGTTCGCCTTGCCCGTTGCAAATCCAACCCGGCCGGCGCCATCGCCCACCGCGACGAGCGCGTTGAACGAGAACCGGCGGCCACCCTTCACTACCTTCGCGACGCGGTTGATAGCGATGACGTTTTCGACGAGCTCGGTGCCGCTCTCGCCGCCCCGTCCGCCGTCACGATCGCGGCTCTTGCCGTCGCGACCGCCGCCCTTTCCGCCGCGTCCGCCGTCACGGCCGCCCTGTCCACCCTGACCGCCAGGCGCGCCACGTCCGCGTCCACCGCGTCCCTGTCCGCCGCGGCCTGCTCCGCCGCCGCCGCCCATTCCACCGCGACCACCACCGCCGCCCATGCCACCACGCTCAGAGCGCGCCGGAGTGGACTCGGAGGATCCGCCTTCAGGAGTATTTGTTGTTTCGTCTGCCATTCTTAGAACTCCAACCCGCCTTCGCGGGCTCCGTCGGCCACTGCTTTCACGCGGCCGTGATATTTATAACCGCCACGATCGAAAACGACTTTCGTGACGCCTGCATCTTTCGCTTTCTGCGCGATGCGCTTTCCAACTTCCATCGAACGCTCGACCTTCTTGCCCTCGAGGCCCGAATCCGTAACCGTCATGAGCGTGCGCTGCGCGCTGTCGTCCACCAGCTGCGCATAGATGTGCTTCAGCGAGCGGTAGATCACGAGGCGCGGACGCTCAGGTGTACCAATAACCTTCTTGCGAAGTCTGAAATGCCGACGTGTGCGGAACTGATCGCGCGACTTCGGCCTGGCCATTTTCGGCATTACTTACCTCCCGCCTTTCCAGCCTTACGCCGGATCTGCTCACCTACGTACTTGATGCCCTTGCCCTTGTACGGCTCGGGTGGACGCAGACTGCGCAGTTCCGCCGCAACCTGTCCGACGATTTCCTTGTTCGCGCCTTCGATGATCACCGAAGTCGGCACCGGAGCGCTCAACTTGATTCCTTCCGGTGCGCGATACTCGACCGCATGGGAGAATCCAAGCGCCAGCTGCAAGCCGTATGGTCTCGCCTCTGCCTTGTACCCTACTCCAACAATCTCGAGCTGCTTCTTGAAGCCTGTGGTGACGCCTTCGATCATGTTCGCGACGAGCGTGCGGCTCAGGCCGTGCAGCGCCTTGTGCTTCGCTTCGTCGGAAGGACGCGTTACGGTCACCTGGTCATTCTCGTAGACAACCTTGAGGTCGGGGGCGATGGCGCGCTGAAGCTCGCCCTTCGGTCCCTTTACCTTCACGGTGTTGCCTTCGATCGTGATCGTGACGCCCTTCGGAACTGCGATCGGGTTCTTTCCAATTCGTGACATGTCGTTATCCCCTTACCAGACCAGCGCGAGCAGCTCGCCGCCGGTGCGCGACTGGCGCGCCTGGCGGTCGGACATTACGCCCTGGGAGGTGCTGAGAATTGCCATGCCAAGTCCGTTGCGGACGCGCGGGATCTCGGCGCAGCCGACGTACTTGCGAAGTCCGGGCGTGGAAACACGGCGCAGCTCGCGAATGACCGGCTGGCCACCCTGAGCGTACTTGAGCACGACGCGCAGCGTCTGCTTTCCGTCTTCCGTTTCCAGAGTCTTGTAGTCCTGAATGAAGCTGTTCTCCTTCAGGATCTTTGCGATTTCAACCTTCAGTTTCGACAGCGGCATGTCCACACGACGGTGCTTCGCTCCGCATGCATTGCGGATTCGTGTGAGCATATCAGCGATCGGATCAGTCATGCTCATTGATGAATTATCCTCGTCCTACCGTATCCCTCTCGGGACGCGTAGAAGTTTGTGTTTACCAGCTCGCCTTGCGCACGCCGGGAATCAGTCCCGTCAGCGCCAGCTCGCGGAAGCAAATTCGGCACACGCCGAACTTGCGCAGAAACGCGCGCGATCTT